>JAIRXT010000282.1 GCA_031268125.1 Treponema sp.
ACCCGGCCCGGATTTTCGGCCTCCGCCCTGTCAAAATTCAACGAATAACGGGGCAGCTCCGGCGGAGCCTCCCGGACCGGCGGAACCGCGCTTGTGCAGGAAGTCCCCAGCCGCAAACACGCAAAAAAAAGCCCGCCCCAAAAGATAAAACGATACATAATCGTTTATCGGCAGCAAGGGCCCGGCAGCGGAGCTTCCCGGCTACCCCCCATCCTCACTGAATTTGACCCGTATCGTGTACCGGATTTTTCCCGGCCGGCAGGAAAGCCAATGATTTTATAGGCGTCTTTTCCATCGGAAAATTTTGTAAAAGTAAAATTGCTGACTTGGCCTATAGACTTTTTGCTGGGTATCGGCTATACTAAAAATGTTTGAAAGGCGGTATTTTTTACAATCGGCAGGTTTTGGGAACAGCCGGGGTTCATATATTCCTTTAGACATTCAGTTTGTACTTGGGAGGGGAAAAACTGAAACCGTTGTATTATCATGTCCAATTTTTCACACTTTTTGTTGCTCTGACTTGGATTCTGACTCCGGCGGGGGTAATGGCCCAGGAGGCGGGGACCCAGCAGACGGGGGCGGCCGTGGACCAGAGGGCCGTATCCGGCGCTCCTGACGAGCGGGATATCCTGCTGGGGGAGGAAGCTCCCGGCCTTCCCGTTGAACCGGCGGGGCAGGTCTCCGGTTTTGTGGTTTTACGCAGCTTCCTGCTCCTGCTCCTTGCGGCCGCCGCCGTTTACGGTGTTGTCTTCGCGGTAAAGAAGTTCTCCCGGCCCCGGGAGGCCCGGAATCCCTATCTGCGGGTCCTTGCTACCACCCAATTGGGGTCGAACCGTTTTGTTCATGTTGTCGCCCTGGGGACCCGGGGCTGGCTCGTCGGTTCCGGGGAGGGGGGAATTTCCCACATCGCCGATATTACCGAACAGGAAGCCCTGGACACCCTATTCCTGGAAGAATCCCGCAGGGCGGCGCAGGGTCCCGGCCGTCCGCTTGATTTCCGCTCCCTGCTGCGGCGCCTGGGCCTTGCGAATTCCGGCATGACGGCCCCCGGCCCGGCAGGCGAATCCCCTGCCCCGGACGAGGGGGAGACCCTGGCGGAAAACATCCGCCGCCGCCGCGACCGGCTCAGGGGCCTGTGATGCGATTCCCCGTCCGCCGCTCTCTGTGGTTTGTCGTTTTAGCCCTGCTGCTGGTCCCGGCGGGGGCCCAGGAGGCTTTTCCGGATCTTTCCACCCAGGGGACCGCCGCCATTCCCGCCCCGCCCCCCACGCCGGTGCTTCCCTTTATCGATCTTTCGGTACGGAACCCCCAGACCGGGCAGGAAGTGGCCTTTTCTTTGCAGCTTCTGCTCCTCTTAACGGTCCTCTCGCTGGCCCCCAGCATCATTATTTTGATGACCAGCTTCCTCAGAATCTCCATCGTGCTGGACTTTATCAAACGGGCCCTCTCCCTTCAGCAGGTGCCTCCCAACCAGGTGCTCCTGGGGATCTCCCTGTTTATGACCGTCTTTATCATGTGGAACCCCTTCCAGACCATCTACAACAACTCCATCAGGCCCCTGTCCCAGGGGGAAATTTCGGCGGCGGAAGCCTACCGGGAGGCGGAAGCCCCCCTAAGGCTGTTCATGTACCGGCAAATGGCAGGTAAACCTGAAAACATCCGGCTTTTTATGGCCATGCGGGGCCTGGACCGGCCGGAGACCCTGGCCGATGTGCCCACCTACGTTTTAATACCGGCCTTTATCCTGAATGAGCTGACCGTGGCTTTTAAGATAGGGATACTGCTCTTCATCCCGTTTATCATCATCGACATGGTGGTGGCCAGCGCTTTGATGTCTATGGGGATGATCATGCTCCCCCCGGTGATGATATCCATGCCCTTCAAGCTTATCCTCTTCATCCTGGTGGATGGCTGGGGACTTTTGACGGACCAGCTGGTCCGTTCCTTTGTGGTGTAGGGACCGGGAATGAGTATTGGGGAAGTTACCGCGTTGTTGCGGGGCGGGGTTCTGGAGGTGCTGTACCTGGCGGCACCCATGCTGTTTTTCGCCCTGGCGGTGGGGCTCCTGGTGGCTATTCTCCAGGCTACAACGTCAATACAGGAACAGACCCTTACCTTCGTACCCAAGATCCTTGCCATTCTGTTGGTGCTGATGTTTCTGGGGAGTTGGATGTTTTCCCATCTGCGGGATTACACGGTTCAGTTGTTTAGAATGATTCCCAGCATGGCAGGTTAATGATGATCACCGAAGATCTGTTGAACGAGATGCTCCGCTGGACCCCCGCGTTTCTCCTGCTCGCGGCCAGGGCCCTGGCGATCATCGAGACATCGCCTTTGCTTTCCTCCGATGCAGTTCCCCAGATGGCAAAGATTGCCCTGGCGGCCCTGGCGGCCTTCGCTGTCCTGCCCCAGGCGGGAACTTATCCGCTGTTGAACGTCGATCCCCTGGCCCTTAACCCCCAGGGGCTGTACTTTTTCGTGCTCCTGGCCGGGGAGGCCCTCATCGGGGTGATTACCGGGCTTTTCGTTACGATTATTTTCTCCGCCTTTTCTACGGCGGGCCAGTTTTTCTCCCTGCAAATGGGTTTCGGCGCTTCCGAAACCTTCGATCCCCTGTCGCAGATTGAAAATCCCCTGATGGGCCAGTACCTGAACCTGGTGGCTATGCTGGTGTTCCTGGTTTCCGGGGGCTTCACGGAACTCTTTCTGGGCGGTTTTTGGCGTTCCGTCCAGTCCATCAGCGTGGCTTCTCTGGCCGCGGGCCGCGAACACGTGCTGGGTATGCTTTTAGCGGGCCTTTCCCGGCTTTTTTTAGACGCCATTATCATCTCCATGCCGATTCTGGGGACCCTGTTCCTTACTTCGCTGACCACGGGGCTTATTTCCAAGGCCGCCCCCCAGATTAACATCCTCTCCGAAGGGTTCCCCATCTCCATTACCGTGGCTTTCCTCCTCATCTTCGCCTCCCTGCCCTATATGACGGAAGCCTTTAGCCGGGTTATCAACAGCGGCTTTAGCAGCTTCCGGGACCTGCTGATCCGGGCGGGCGGGCAGGTTGCCGGAGGCCGCCCGTGACCTTCAGCCCGGAATCCCTCTGCCGGGATAGCCTTGAAGCGGCCCTGGCCATCGACCTCCAGTGGTTTGCCGCGGAAGACGAGGGCCGTACCGAGGACGCTTCGGAAACAAAGATCCAGCGGGCCCGGGAGGAAGAAGGCCGGGTAGCCAAAAGCCAGGAGCTTATCGGCGCCCTGGTCCTGCTGCTTCCGGCGCTGCTCCTGGCTTTTCTGGGGCCCTCCATGCTCAGGACCTGTATCGAGATGCTGCGTTTCTTTTTTACCCGCGCCGTCGAGTTGGACTCCGTGGAGGACCGCCTGGTGGCGGGGCTGTTCTTCCGGTACTTTGCCCGCCTTACCCTGCCCCTGGTTATCACGGGGATGCTGGCGGGAATCCTGTCCAACATGGTACAGACGGGGTTTATTTTTACCACCAAGCCCATAACCCCGGACTTTTCCCGGGTCCTCCCCCGTTTCGGCCAGTACTTCCAGCGGACCCTTTTCTCCGTGGAAGGGCTGTTCAACTTTATCAAGTCCATCGCCAAAATGGTGATCATCGGCATGGTGGCTTTTTTCCTGATCCGCGGGGAAATGGAAAAACTTATCAACCTGGAAACGGCGAGTCTGTGGCTGGGGATCCGTACCGTGGCTTCCCTGGCAATCCGGCTGTTGATCATCAGCGCCCTGTTGCTGCTTGTCCTTTCCATACCGGACTACATGTTCCAGCGCTGGCGGCACCTTGAATCCCTGCGGATGAGCCGGGAAGAGGTCAAGGAAGAGCGGAAGCTCTACGAGGGGGACCCCTTTGTCCGTTCCCGCATCCGGGCCCGGATGCGGCAGATGATGTCGCAGAACATGGCGGTCAACGTTTCCAAGGCCGATGTGGTAATCACCAACCCCACTCACTACGCCGTGGCCCTGGAGTACAACCGGAAAACCATGCGGGCCCCCCAAATTACCGCCAAGGGGGAAGACGAGGCGGCCCTGCAGATCCGCCGCATTGCCCGGGATAACGAGGTGCCCATCGTGGAAAACCGGCCCCTGGCCCGGGCCCTTTACGCGGAGACCGAGGTGGGGGACTTTGTTCCCGAGGCGTATTTTACGGTTGTGGCGGCTATCTTGAGTAAGGTCATGGGCATCAACGAAGATCGGCGGCGCCGGGAGGCCCAGGGGGCATAATGGAGGCAATAATTTATGGCTGATTCGGTTAGGGCGCCCGGCGCTGTCGGCGGCGCCGGGAGGAATCCCTTCGGTACTATCCAGGATATGCTTATCCCCCTGGGCGTCATCACCATCGTCATGATGATTGTGATTCCGCTGCCTACGGTGCTGCTGGACACCCTCATGGCTTTTAATCTGATTCTCTCCCTCCTGGTTCTCCTCATCGTGCTGTATACCCGCAAGGCGGTGGACTTTAACCTGTTCCCCACGGTTCTGCTGGTGGTTACGGTCTTCGGCCTGGCCCTCAACGTGTCTTCCACCCGGCTCATCCTTACCCAGGGGGCCCGGTTCGACGGCCGGATGATCCGGGCCTTTTCCTCCTTTGTGGTGGGGTCCGGCGGGGCCGAGGGCCTGGTGGTAGGTTTTATCATCTTCATCGTGATTATCGCGGTCCAGGCGGTGGTGATCACCAAGGGGGCCACCCGGGTATCGGAAGTGGCGGCCCGGTTCCAGTTGGACGGCATGCCCCAAAAGCAAATGTCCATTGAGGCGGAATTCAACTCCGGCAGCATCACCGAGGAGGAGGCCCAGGCCCGTAAGCGGGAACTGGAGCTGGAACTGTCGTTCTACGGGTCCATGGACGGGGCCAGCAAGTTCATCTCCGGCAACGTAAAGGTGGGGATCTTCATTACCGTGGTGAATGTCCTGGGGGGAGTTATCATCGGCACGGTGATGCACGGGGAACCCGTCAGCCAGGCCATAAGCAACTACATCTCCTTTTCCGTCGGGGACGGTCTTTTAAGCCAGCTCCCCGCCCTGCTGATCTCCACCGCTATGGGTATTGTGGTTACCCGGGCCGCCGCTCCGGGGAATCTGGGGGAACAGGTGGCCGTTCAATTCTCCCGGGACGCCAAGGTCTACTGGGTGGCGGCGGGGGTCCTGGTCCTCTTTGCCCTGCTCCCCGGTTTCCCCTGGTATGTGCTTATCCCGATGGCGGCGCTGGTGGGCTTTTATGCGTTCCACATCGGCCGCGTTAAGCAGCGCAAGGCCGGTTTCGACCAGATGATGGCCAAGTCCCAGGATAAGGGGAAACCCCGGGACGAAGGGGAAATGTCCCCCGTGGTACCCCTGGACGCCCTGTCCCTGGAACTGGGCTATGGTCTTATCCCCCTGGTGGATAAGGACAAGGGGGCGGAACTGCTGGAACGCCTCCAGGGAGTGCGCCGCCAGTCCGGCCTGGAACTGGGGCTTGTAATCCCCAAGATCAGAATCATCGACAACATCATGCTGGAGCCCTCGGAGTACTGCTTCAAGATTAAAGGGGTGGACGTGGGCCGGGGGAAGATACGCATCGGCTACTACCTCTGTATCAAGACCGGCCCGGTAACGGAGGAGATTCCCGGGGAGGAAACCCTGGACCCCGCCTTCGGGCTCCCCAGTATCTGGGTGGGGGAGGACCGGCGGGACGAGGCGGAACGGGCGGGCTACACGGTGGTGGACCCCCCCACCATCATCGCTACCCATTTGACCGAGATCATCAAGCGCCATGCCCAGGACATTCTGGGCCGGCAGGAAACCCAGGCCATCCTGGAGACCCTGCGGAAAGAATACCCCGTGGTGGTGGAAGAGGCCCAGACGGCGGCGAACCTGGGGGGAATCCAGAAGGTGCTCCAGGGGCTGTTGCGGGAGCGGATCTCTATCCGCAACTCCGTTTCCATCCTGGAAGCCGTTGCCGACTACGCGCCGGTTTCCCGGGACCCGGAATTCCTTACGGAAAAGGCCCGGCAGGCCCTGTCCATGCAGATTTGCCAGCAATATGCCGATGAAAAGCATGTACTGCGGGTGTTGATGCTGGACCCGGCCCTGGAACAGATGTTCATCGATACCCAGGTGGCGACCAGTTCCGGCCGTATATCGGCCCTGGACTCCCAGAGCCGTTCCCTCTGGCTGCGGGCCCTTTCCCGGTCGGTAAACCTGATGCAGGAAAGGGGCTGGTCGGCGGTGATCTGCTGCTCGGAGGCGGCCCGGGTCCTGGTAAAATCTTCTACGGAGCGGGAAATCCCGCATCTTGCGGTTCTTTCGGTTGCCGAAATTGCCCAGGGCGTGATTCTAGAATCGGTAGGGCAGATCAAATTAGAAAATCAGGCGGCGGCATAGGGAAAAAACATGGTGCAATTTACCGAACAGGCTTACAACTGGGAAGAATGCCTGGACAAAATACGGGCGAATTACGGCGAGCATTTCACCATACTCAGCCGCAAAGCCGTCAGAATGGGGGGATTTTTCGGCCTCTTTACCCGGGAGGGTATCGAAGTAACCGGCTATGTTTCCAACCGTTATGAAAAAGGTTCTCCCGGCTTCCCGGTCATTCACGATCTGAACCACCCCGGCGCTTCGGCGGTACTGCCGCAGTCCCTGTCTCCCGGTCCGGGAACCGGAAGTTCCGGAGCGGTCCGGGAACCGGTATCGCCGCGGGAATCCGGCTCCCGGAGCGAAATTCTGGACTTTGAGGAAGCCAAGCGCCGGGTTCTGGCCGTTGCCGGCAAGGACCTGACCATGCAGCAGGTTCTTGCCACCGTTCAGGAGATTAATGAAAAGATCGACAAGGCCGCCCCGGCGGTTCAGGAGGAGAATCCCAACCTGAAACAACTGGGGGATTTTTTTGAACTCAACGACTTTTCCCCCCAATACCGGGAAACAATCGTTGCCCGGGTCAAAAAAGAATGCTCCCTGGAAGATTTGGAGAATTTCCAGGTTCTTCAGGACACGGTTCTGGAAATGATCGGGGAAAGCATCGGCATTTACGAAGCCAGGCCCCCCTCCCGGCGGCCCCGGATCATGATCCTGGTGGGGCCCACGGGGGTCGGCAAAACCACCACCATTGCCAAGCTGGCGGCCGCCTACGCCCTGCCCGAGCCGGGAATAAGGCCCCTGTCGGTACGGATGATCACCATTGATTCCCTGAGGATTGGGGCCCGGAACCAGATCGAAGCCTACGGCGGGATTATGGGGATTCCCGTGGCCTACGCGGACAGCCGGGAGGAACTAGCCAAGACCGTAGCCCTTTTTTCCGAAGACGTGGATCTTATTCTTGTCGATACCTTCGGCAAGAGCCCCCGGGACGCGGTAAAGCTGGGGGAGATGAAGCAGATCCTGGATGCCTGCGGCAGCCGGGCGGAAACCCATTTGGTGCTGACCGCCGCCACCAAAACCAGCGATCTTTTCGATATTCTCAGGCAGTTTGAACCTTTCGCCTACCGGTCGGTGATCATCACCAAGATGGACGAAACTATCAAAATAGGGAACATCATCAGCGTTCTGGCGGAAAAGGGGAAACCCATTTCGTACATCACCAACGGGCAGACCGTTCCTACCGATATACAAAAAGCCGCCGTTGCGGACTTTTTGTGTAATCTGGACGGATTTCAGCTAAACCGGCAAAAAATAGAGGGGCGTTTTTCCGCCGGTAGATAAAAATTTTAATGGAGTAAATGACACATGGAAGATCAGGCAGAGCGATTAAGGGAGATTGTTCGTCAAAGGGGCCCCGCCGGGTCCGGGGGGGACGGTTTTTCCGGCGGGGTCTTCGGGCCGCCGGGGGGGGCGTCTCCGGAATCCCCCGCGGAAAACGGCGGGCAGAAGGATACGGAGCGCCGTTTTTCCGGCCGGGAGGGAAAGGCCCGAATCATCACCGTTACCTCCGGCAAGGGGGGGGTGGGGAAGACCAACCTATCGGTCAACCTTGCCCTGGCCTATGCCAGGATGGGGAAAAAGGTTGTGGTCATGGATGCGGACCTGGGACTTGCCAACGTCAATGTGATCCTCAATGTAATCCCCAAATACAACCTCTACCACGTGATCCGCAAGCAGAAGACCATGAAGGAGATTCTGGTGGAAACCGATTACGGCATCTCCATTGTCCCGGGGGCCTCCGGCTTTTCCCAGATCGCCAACATGAACGATGAAGACCGCCAGAATTTCATCCATGAATTGGAAACCCTCTCCATTGCTGATATTATTATTATTGATACCAGCGCGGGCGTCTCCAGCAACGTGATGGACTTTATAGCCGCCGCCGATGACGCGGTTATTGTTACTACGCCGGAACCTACGGCCATCACCGACGCTTACGGGATCATAAAAATTATCGCCACCGAGTACGACAGCCCGAATATGGGGCTTAAACTAGTGGTGAACCGCGTAAAAAGCGTGGCGGAGGCAAAGAAAGTGGCGGACCGGATGACCAATATTGCCGGACAGTTTCTTAACCTCAAGGTAGATTATTTGGGCTTCGTGTACGATGATACGGTAGTTTCCCATGCGGTGCTGCGGCAGCGGCCTTTCATGGTGATCGATCCCAAGTGTAAGGCAAGCCTTTGCGTGCAGCATATTGTAGACCGGATGGAAAAAAGCGAGTACAAGTCCTCCGGGGGCTTTGGAGTCATGATGAATCAGCTTTTCAGGAAGCATTAACCGGCGGTGTTTAATCTGCGGTGGAGCGGCATTGCCGCGTTGACAGCCTTTGTTGTTTCTTTGATCCTGGGAATCTCTGTCCGGGCCCATATTCTGGTCGTCTTGCTCCGGGCCGCCGGTTTTGCC
>JAIRXT010000030.1 GCA_031268125.1 Treponema sp.
CCCCTCTTGAGGACGCTCCAGAAGTTTTCTATCCCGTTGGTATGAACCCCTTTACCGGCGCTGAACTGCCCGGCTGAGTGGTTTACTGTCAGGTGGACATACTTTTCTTTCTTGTTCAGAATGTTGTAGCCGCTGAAGTCGTCAGTTACGACCGTAGTCCCGTCCGCCGTTACCTTGTCGATGACCTCAAGAAGCTGTTTTCCGGTGAGTTTCTGCCCGGCTTCGTTAGGGAGGGCGACGGTAGCATAGACCTTGCCGGAGTCCCGTTCCTTGACCCCGACGACCGGGGTTTTGTCGGTTCCCCGGCCCCGTTTGTTGGGTTCTTTCTCCGATGGGACCGGATTTCCGATGGCGTCGAGCATAACGTTCTCCCTTCGGGGTCTCCCGCCTACGTAGGTCTCGTCCACTTCCACGAGGACGCTGAACGCCTTCGCCATGTCGGCGTTTCCCATTGCCATCCTGATGCACTGGAGCATCCGCCACGCGGTCTTGTAGGTAACGCCTATCTCCCGCTGGAGCTGGCACCCGGATATTCCCTTCTTGCCGTTCAGAAACAAGTGGACGGCGTAGAACCACTTGACCATGCTCGTGGCCGATTTCTCGAAGATGGTACCGGAGAAGGGGGAGAAGGAGTCGTTGCAGTTTTTGCAGTGGCATGCCCTGGCCCGCTCCCGATAGCGGTAGACCTTTACCTTCGCGCCGCAGTGGGGGCAGGTAAGGGTATCGCCGTAACGGACGCGCAAGAAGTAGTCAATAGCGGCTTTTTCGGTCGGAAACAATCGGTTAAATTCCAGAAAGGTCATTCGGTTAATCTCCTAAGCATTATGTAAGGGGCCGCAGGAAAGTTCCGAGGGTTTTTGGTGAAAATTTTTAACGACCAGTGAGAAACTCCAGGGAGTACACAGTCATAGGGCAGGAGGAGGGGAAGTCGTGCGGGAAAGCGGCACCGGCACGCGTGCCGGTACGCCGGTTCTGAGAAACGGCGGAAATGAATAAAAATACGATGAAATGTATAATGGTTTACTAAATCAGTAATAAATAGTCGGGCGAGTTATCAGGGTATACGTGAGGGTATAATTGCGTTAAAAATTGCTTAAAAGGGGGTTAACCAAGGTAAAAAATGTCTAAATTGCAGGGTATTTTCGTTCAATACCGTATTCACGGAAGCAAGAGGCTTTCCCAAAACTTCAGTTTTTGGGAGACGGGCTTTGCCTGTCCAGCTACCCTGATTTTAATAGAAAAAGCGGGTTTTAGACCGCTTTTTCGGAAGCCAATCCCAAAACTAACCGAGTTTTGGGATTGGCTTCCTGTGGTAAAAATTTTGTAAAAGTAAAATCGCCGATAAAAATTCACTTGATCTTTTTTGACGTCTCTGATAAGCTTCTTCCACTCGTATAGCCCTTGTAGCTCAGTTGGCAGAGCATATCCATGGTAAGGATAAGGTCAACAGTTCGATTCTGTTCGAGGGCTGTAGGAAAAAGCAGGGCTTTTTTCACAGGGGTGTTTCCGGGTAAGATCCCCCGGGTTGTGTGGATTCACCCGGATATAGACCGGAAGAGGTTCAAAATGGCAGGCAAGAAACAGGTTGTGGAGCTGGTGGCGCTTCAGTGCAGCGTATGTAAGCGGCGGAACTACACCACGGAAAAAAACAGGCGGAACCTTCAGGAAAAGCTGGAGTTTAACAAGTACTGTCCCTTTGACCGGAAGCATACGTTGCATAAGGAAACTAAGATAAAGTAGGGTTTTTACGGATGTTCCCCGGTTTTTTGCGGGGTTAAACAAAGGCGTATAGCTCAGTTGGTAGAGCGGCGGTCTCCAAAACCGCAGGTCGAGGGTTCGAGACCTTCTGCGCCTGGGAAGGATTTTGTTTTCCGAGGGTGATATGAGCAAGTTGGTGCAGTTTGTTAAAGAATCCTATGCGGAACTGCGGAAGGTCGTATGGCCCGGCCGCGATGACGTTGTTAGTTCTATCAAGGTGGTACTCATCTCCACCGTCATTATTGCCGCCGCTCTGGGTTTGGTGGATGTACTGCTTCTCTTTGGTATCAGGGCGATATTTTAGATAACGGTAAAGGAAATCATGGCTTCTGGCTGGTATACGGTTCAAACATCCACAGGGTGGGAGACCAAAATAGAGAAAATAATTCGCATGATGCTCAAAAACGGGGAACTGGATAAAGATGTCGTCCTTGACATAAAAATCCCCATTGAGGTTGTGGTGGATACTCAGGGCGGAAGAAGACGGGAGAGAACCCGGAAGACCTTTCCCGGTTATATTTTTGTGGAAATGGACCTTCCGGACATCCCGGCGGTATGGAAGGCCAGCGTTTCTAAAATAAAGAAGATACAGGGGGTTCACGGCTTTGTCGGTACTCCCGGGGACGCCAAACCCCAGCCCCTTCCCGCGGACGAAGTCCGGAATATGCTGCAAAAGTCCGGGGACATCAAAGGCGAGCGTCCTACCCGTGTCCGGCAGACCTTTTCCGCCGGGGAACAGGTTAAAATCATCGACGGCCCTTTCGAATCCTTTACGGGGACCATCGAAGATGTGAATCAGGAGAAAAACAAGCTCAGGGTGATGGTCGGTATCTTCGGGCGTAACACCCCGGTAGAAGTCGATCTTTTACAGGTAGAAAAGCTGTAATAGCGGGAACCGGGCGGGTTTGTCCGGTTCCGGTCCTAAAAAACAGAGTGGGAGGGGTTATGCCCCGTTAGCCGCCTGCCACGGCAGTACCACGAAGGAGAAAATATGGCAAAGAAAAAGATAACGGCCATTGTCAAGCTGCAGTGCCCCGCGGGCAAGGCCACGCCGGCCCCCCCCGTTGGCCCTGCCTTGGGCCCCCACGGGGTCAGCGCCCCCCAGTTTGTCCAGCAGTTCAATGACCGGACAAAAAGCATGGAAACGGGACTTATCATACCGGTTGTTATTACCGTGTACCAGGATAAGTCCTTTACGTTCATACTAAAAACTCCTCCCGCTTCGGTGCTTATCAAGAAGGCCCTCGGTCTTGAAAAGGGTTCCGCGGAGTCCCACAAGACCAAGGTCGGCGTACTTCCCAGGGCCAAGCTTGAGGAAATCGCCAAGTTGAAAATGGTGGACCTTTCCGCCAATGATACGGATGCCGCTATGCGGATCATTGCCGGGACCGCCCGGTCTATGGGTGTGGAGACGGAAAAATGAGCCGGGGAAAGAAATACCAGGAAAGCGCCAAAAAATACGATCCCTCCGCATCCTGTGAATTGCAGGAGGCATTGGGCCTCGTAAAAACAATGGCCTACGCTAAATTTGACGAAACCGTGGATATCTCGGTTAAGCTGAACCTGAAAAAGAACCAGTCCGTCCGGGATACAACGGTGCTTCCCCACCAGTTCCGGGGTGAAAAAAAGGTACTGGTTTTCTGCAAGCCGGAAAAGGAAAAAGAAGCCCAGGATGCCGGCGCCGCCTTTGTCGGGGCCGATGACCTTATCGGGAAGATTCGGGGCGGCTGGACCGACTTTGACGTGGCCGTAGCTACCCCGGACATGATGAAGGATGTGGGCAAATTGGGTATGATCCTGGGCCGTAAGGGTCTTATGCCCAATCCCAAGACCGGCACGGTTACTTTCGATCTTAAAGGCGCCCTGGCGGAATTAAAAAAGGGCCGTACCGAATTCCGGGCCGATAAGACCGGCGTGGTGCATCTGGCGGTGGGAAAACTCTCTATGGAAAATGATAAACTGGCGGAGAATATCAAAACCGTGGTGGCGGAGATCAAGCGCAAGCGCCCCGCCGATGCCAAAGGTGATTTTATTCAAACCGTTTCGATAGCTTCGACGATGGGCCCCGGTGTGTGGGTTACGATCAAGGACGAAGAATAGGTTATACATTTTGGGCATCCGCAATTTACGGATACCGTAACAGGAGATTGACGTGGCAATTGTCGCAAAAAAGGTACAGGAAAACAAAACCCAGGCCATCCAGGAAATCAAGGATGACTTTAGCCGGTCCAAAGACTTTATTTTTACCGATTACCGGGGTCTTACGGTGGAACAAATCACCGGGCTGCGGAAGCAGTTACGGGCCAAGGACGTGCATTACAAGGTCGTAAAAAACAACTTCGCCCGGATTGCCTTTGAACAGCTTTCCGCTCCTCCCCAGGTGGCGGATTATCTGGTCGGGCCCACGGCGGTAGCAATTGCCCCCCGGGATTCCAACGAAGTCGCCAAAATTCTCCTGAATTTTGTCCAGGAAGCTCCGGCCTTGCAGGTTAAAGGGGCCCTTATCGGCGATACGATCTACAATGCCCAGGAAACGGCGGCCTTTTCCCGCCTTCCCGGCAGGCTGGAACTTATCTCCATGCTTATGTCGGTCCTCAACGGCCCCGTCCGGAACCTGGCCTGCGCCCTTAATGACATTCCCGCCCGGCTGGTACGCAGTATCAATGCGGTGGGGGACAAGAAGGCCGGTTAGGTTGTTCCAAGGTATATCGATCCGTCAGGCTTCCCGGACCGCAGGTTCGAAGCTGCTGTCCTGTCGGATAATATATGGCCTGCCGGGTCTGTTCCCGGCCGGTCCCAGTGCCCCCTGCGGGGCGCTATTACACATAAGGAGAAGCTAAGATGGCAGCCACAAAAGAAGAGATTATTGAGGCAATTTCATCCATGACCGTGGTGGAGGTTTCCGAACTGGTCAAGGCTCTGGAAGAGAAATTCGGTGTGTCCGCCGCCGCCCCCGTGGCGGTTGCGGTCGGAGCTCCCGCCGGAGCGGCGGCAGCCCCGGTAGAAGAGCAGACCGAATTTAACGTTGTTCTTAAGGCGTATGACGAGACCAAGAAAATTGCGGTTATTAAGGAAGTCCGTGCCGTTACGGGGCTTGGCCTTAAAGAGGCCAAGGACCTGGTTGAAGGCGTGCCGAAGCCCCTCAAGGAGAATATCTCCAAGGAAGACGCCGCAAAGATCAAGGAATCGGTTACTGCCGCAGGCGGTACGGTTGATATTCAGTAAAACCGGTCTATGGGCATACGGCGCCGGTTTCGGTGTCTTTTGCCCGGCGCCGGGCCCTGCGGGGTCAAAAATATTTCTTCTCGCCCCTTAGGAAGAGGTTCCGGTGTTTAACCGGAGCCTTTTCGTGATCGGCGGGCAGAGGCCGGCGGTATTATGACGGGATTTTCATTACAATTAAAAAGCGGAACCGGTAGTGTTATTCAGGGGGAAACGATGACAAAGGGAAATTCGATTGCAAAACGGACTTACATTGGCAAGGAAATCCAGGATGTGATGGAATTGCCGGATTTGATAGGTATTCAGCTTCACTCTTACGAGCGTTTTCTGCAGCGGGAAAAGCTCAGGGCAGGCGAAAAGCCGGATTTGCAGGGCCTGGAGGAGGTGTTTCAGACCACGTTCCCCATCGAAAGTCCCAACGGAGATATGGTTCTGGACTACGAGTACTATACCCTGGACGAAGGAAACATCAAGTTAACCGAACACGACTGCAAGCAGAAAGGTCTTACCTACGCGGTCTCCCTTAAAGCCAGGGTGAACCTGATCTTCACTCAAACCGGAGAGATCCGGCAAAAAGACATTTACATGGGGGATGTCCCCATCATGACGGAACGGGGGACCTTTATCGTTAACGGAGCGGAACGGGTGGTGGTTTCCCAGATCCACCGTTCTCCGGGGGTAATTTTTAGCCACGAAAAGGGAATTTTTTCCTCCCGGATCATCCCGTACCGGGGCAGTTGGCTGGAATTCGAGATAGACCAGAAGCGGGAACTTATCTACGCCAAGATTGACCGGAAAAAGCGGATCCTGGGGACTATCTTCCTGCGGGCCCTGGGTTACGAAAGCAGGGAGGAGATTATCCGGGCTTTTTACCGGATCGAGACCCTGGCGGTAAACGACGACCGGGAGACCAGGGAAAAATTTTCCGGCCGTATTCTGGCTTCCGCCGTGTGGATCGCCGCCGAAGACGCCGGGGCTTCCTCCAAAAAAGACGGGGAAGAAAAGAAAAAGCTCTACCGGGCCGGGGAAAAACTGCATCCCCACAATGTTGATGAACTTTTGGCCAACGAAATCAGCTCCGTGGAGGTGATCGACTTTGGCGCGGAAGATTCCCTTAATTCCGACATGCTTTTCAACTGCTTTGAGCGGGAAGAGATTAAATTTGTCAAGGACGATGCCGGCCGGGACGAACCTTCCCGGGAAGACGCCCTGTCGGCAGTGTATTCGGTGCTGATGCCCGGCGAATCCATCACCGTGGAAGCGGCGGGCAAGGACCTTTTGGGGATGTTCTTTACCAGCCGCCGCTACGATCTGGGAAGGGTGGGGCGCTATAAACTCAACAAAAAATTCAACTTCAATCCCCCGCTGGAAGAATTTACCCTTTCCAAGCAGGATATTATCGCTACGATGAAGTTCCTTATCAAAGTTTATGTAGGGGACGAAAGAATCGACGATATCGATCACCTGGGGAACCGCCGGGTCCGGTCCGTGGGCGAGCTGATGGCCAACACCATGAAGACCGCGTTTAGCCGGATGGAACGGATCGCCAAGGAACGGATGAGCCTTAAAGAGACGGACACCATCAAGCCCCAGGATCTGATTTCCATTAAGCCCGTGGTGGCGGCTATCAAGGAATTCTACGGCTCCAGCCAGCTTTCCCAGTTCATGGACCAGGTAAACCCCCTGGCGGAGCTGACCCACAAGCGGCGGCTCAATGCCCTGGGTCCGGGGGGGCTCTCCCGGGATCGGGCGGGCTTCGAGGTGCGGGATGTTCACTACACCCACTACGGCCGTATGTGCCCCATCGAGACTCCGGAAGGTCCGAATATCGGGCTTATCGTTTCCATGGCCAATTATACACGGGTAAACGAGTACGGCTTTCTGGAAACCCCCTATCGGCGGGTGTCCGGCGGGGTTGCCACCGGGGACATCGAGTACCTTTCCGCGATGGACGAGGACCGCTACACCATTGCCCAGGCGTCGGCCAAGCTGAACACCGACGGCTCCTTTGCGGACAAACAGATTTCCTGCCGCCGCCAGGGGGACTATACCACCAGGGCGCCCGGAGAAATTCAGTACATGGATGTTTCCCCCAAGCAGATCATTTCCGTGTCCGCGTCCCTGATCCCCTTCCTGGAACACGACGACGCGAACCGGGCGCTCATGGGCTCCAATATGCAGCGCCAGGCGGTGCCGCTGGTCTTCCCCGAGGCTCCCCGGGTGGGAACCGGCATGGAAGGAAAGTGCGCCTACGACTCCGGGGTGCTGATTAAAGCCCGGCGGAGCGGCTCCGTGGTGAGGGTTGACTCCCACGCGATCCTGGTCAAGCCCGATGAGACCGGGAAGAACGCCCCCAAAATTCAGGAAACCAACGCCGACGGCCTGGATGAATACCGGCTGGTAAAGTACCAGCGGACCAACCAGGACACCTGCTATAACCAAAGGCCGGTGGTCAAGGTGGGGGAGAAGGTCGTTGCCGGTCAGGTGATTGCCGACGGCCCCGCGACACGGAACGGGGAACTCGCCCTGGGGCGGAATGTTCTGGTGGGCTTTATGCCCTGGAACGGGTACAACTACGAAGACTCCATACTCATCTCCGAGCGGGTGGTAAAGGACGATATGTTCACTTCCATCCATATAAAGGAGTTTATCACCGAAGTTCGGGAGACCAAGCTGGGGCCGGAAAAGATCACCAGGGACATCCCCAACACCTCGGAAAAGAGCCTGGACAACCTCGACGCCGAAGGGATTATCCGGGTGGGCGCCAAGGTGCGCTCCGGGGATATTCTGGTGGGCAAGGTAACCCCCAAGAGCGAAACCGA
>JAIRXT010000155.1 GCA_031268125.1 Treponema sp.
CGCTGGCTTAACAGTCTTATCCTGGACGGCATTATCGGGGGGGTGGGCGCGGTGCTGGGTTTTGTTCCCCAGATGCTGGTACTGTTCCTGTTTCTGGCGGCCCTGGAGGCCTGCGGCTATATGGCCCGGATCGCCTTTATTCTGGACCGGTTATTCCGCCGTTTCGGCCTTTCGGGGAAAAGCTTTATCCCCATGCTCATCGGTACGGGCTGCGGTATTCCGGGGGTTATGGCCTCCCGGACCATAGAAAATGAACATGACCGCCGTCTGACGGTTATGGTTACTACCTTTATGCCCTGCGGCGCAAAACTCCCCGTCATTGCCCTGATCTCCGGCGCTGTGCTGGGCGGCGCTTGGTGGGTGGCCCCCAGCGCCTACTTCCTGGGGATTGCATCGGTGATCGTGTCGGGGATTATCCTTAAAAAAACTCCGCCCTTTCGGGGCGAGACTTCCCCCTTTGTGATGGAGCTTCCGGCCTACCATGTACCGGGCCTTATCAATGTACTGCGCAGCATGTGGGAACGGGCCTGGTCTTTTATCAAAAAGGCGGGATCGGTGATCCTTATTTCCGCGGTACTGATCTGGTTTCTTTCCAGCTTTGGTTTTACGGACGGAAATTTCGGCATGGTGGAAAACCTTAACGACGGTCTTTTGGCGGCCGCGGGATCCGCCATTGCGGTGATCTTCGTGCCCCTGGGTTTTGGATCCTGGGACGCCGCGGTGGCCACGATTACGGGTCTGATAGCGAAGGAAAACGTGGTGGGTACGATGGGGGTGCTCTACGGTTTTGCGGAGCCGGGGGAAGAGGGACGGGAGATGTGGGAGGTCTTTGCGGCCCACTTTAGCGCCCTTTCCGCCTATTCCTTCCTCATGTTCAACCTCTACTGCCCCCCCTGCTTTGCCGCCATCGGCGCCATACGGCGGGAGATGAACAACGGCAGATGGACTCTCTTTGCCGTGGCTTACCAGCTTGTTTATGGCTACATGCTGGCCCTTATGGTTTATCAGTTGGGCGGCCTTCTGGCGGGCCGGCCTTTCGGCGGCGGTACCGCGGCGGCACTGCTTGTGCTGGCCCTTTTTATCTGGTTGCTGCTCCGTAATCCGGTTCCGGCCCGGAACCTTAAAACCGCAGTATAGGTGAAAAGATGGAATTTATACGGGATAACCTGTCCACCATTGTAACGGCGGTGGTGGTATTCGGTATTCTTGGGCTGATATTGTTCCGGCTGATTCGCCGCCGGGGGCAGGGAACCTGCGGCTGCGGTTGCGCGGGCTGCGCCGCTGGGGACGCGCAAGGGATAGAAGCGGAAATACCGCAGACTTCGCCGTCAGGCGAAGTCGAGGAATTGGAGCGGATAGCCCGGTCCTGCCGCGGCGCCCCGGAGGGGTGAAGCGGCAGGATGCGCCCAAAATCTTATGCGTTTATCCTGCCGGATGCCGGGGTGTTGCGGGGGAAAGCGGACAAACCGTATACTCAACAAGAGGGAGAACAGTAAACATGGCCCATTGTGTGGTTTCCGGGGCGGAAGCTATTTTGGACAAGGAATTTCCCGTTTTGGACAAGGGATTCGTGCGGCTGGTGGATTACCTGGGGGGGGACGAGCGGGTAGTTCAGGCCGCACGGGTATCCTACGGGGCGGGAACCAAAAGCCGCCGTGAAGACGCGGGGTTGATCGATTACCTTTTGCGCCACCGCCACACCAGCCCCTTTGAGCAGGTAATCCTAACATTCCACGTAAAACTTCCCATTTTTGTGGCCCGCCAGTGGATCCGCCACCGTACCGCCCGGGTCAACGAACTGTCCGGCCGTTATTCGATCATGAAGGACGATTTTTACCTGCCGGCGGCGGAAGATATAGCCCTGCAGAGCGATGACAACAAGCAGGGCCGCCTGGACCAGACCCTGGAAGCGGGGGAAGCGGAAGAACTTCGCGGCGCCCTTGGGCAGGCACAGCGGGAAACCTACAAAAACTACAGCGCCCTTGTGGACCGGGGCATTGCCCGGGAACTGGCCCGGATCAACCTGCCCCTGTCCCTCTACACCGAGTGGTACTGGCAGATCGATCTGCACAACCTGTTCCACTTTTTGGAACTGCGGCTGGATAGCCATGCCCAAAGGGAAATCCGCTTCTACGCCCAGGTTCTTTTGGATATTACCCGGAAGGTCGCCCCGCTTTGCTGCGAATCCTTCGAGCGGCATAACCTGGGGGCGGTGCGTCTTTCCCGCGATGAATTTGCCGAGCTTAAACGCCGCCTGGCCGGGGATGCCGGAGAAGACACCCCCTTGTCGGGCAAAGCACGGGAACGTTTTGAAACAAAATTGAATACGGGGAGGCAATTATGAAAGATCCGGTATTGGTGGTTCTGGCCGCCGGCATGGGAAGCCGCTACGGCGGCTTAAAGCAGATGGACAAACTGGGTTCCAACGGGGAAGCCCTGTTGGATTATTCGGTCTTCGACGCCCTGCGGAGCGGCTTTAAGAAGATTATCTTTATCATCCGCCATGACATAGAAAAAGATTTCCGGGAGATTGTCCTGGCCCGTATGGGAAGCGCCGTTCCCTACAGCCTGGCCTTCCAGGACCTGGACAGCCTTATCCCCCCGGACATTTTCCGGGAAGTGCAAAAACTGGGGCGGACCAAGCCCTGGGGGACAAGCCACGCGCTGCTCTGCGCCGCGGATCAGATCGATGCCCCCTTTGCGGTTATCAACGCCGATGACTTCTACGGCCGGGAGGCCTATACCGCCCTGGGGAGCTGCCTTTCCTCCCTGTCCGGCGCTTCATCTGACGCCGCCATCGTCCCGTACCGGCTGGAACCAACCCTAAGCCCCCAGGGATCCGTAGCCCGGGGGGTCTGCCAGGTAAAAGACGGCTGCCTTTGTTCGGTAGAGGAGCTTCTTACCATCAAAAAAGAGGGGAACATCATCTACAACACCAACCCTGACGGAACCAAACGGGAACTGGCCCCGGATACGCCGGTGTCGATGAATTTCTGGGGCTTCCCGGAAACTATTCTGCCGGAATTCAAAAAATATTTTGACGCCTTTATTAACGCCTCGTACCAGGACATTAAAAGCGAGTGCTACATCCCCAGGGCGGCGGATCATTTTATCAGGCAGGGGGTTATCCGCATCCGGTCCCTGGAGGCACATTCCGAGTGGTTTGGAGTTACCTACAAGGACGACAAGGCCGCGGCGGTACGGCGGATTGCCGAACTTACCGCCCAGGGTGTTTATCCGGCGAAGCTCTGGTAAGGGCCCCGGATGGGACAATCCACAACAGGGTCCGGCGGGATACTGCGGCCGGTGGTTCTTGAAGACGCCCCCGGCATTGCGGAGATCTACAACCACTACATCAAAAATACGGTAATCACCTTTGAAGAAGAGCCGGTCGACCCCGGAGCAATGGCGGAGCGAATACAAGAGATAATCTCCCGGTACCCCTGGTTTGTCTGGGAGGAGGCGGGGGAATTGGCGGGTTATGCCTACGCCCATGCCTGGAACCAGCGGGCGGCCTACCGCTTTACGGCGGAGGATTCGATCTACCTTAAGCCCGGCTGGGAACGGCGGGGCATCGGCCGGCGGCTTCTGGAACGGCTGATAGAAGAACTGCGGCGGCGGAAAATCCACGTACTCATGTCGGCCATCACCGTACCCAACCCGGCAAGCGCGGGGCTTCACGAAAGCCTGGGCTTCAAAAAAACCGGCCTGTTTAACGAAACTGGCTTTAAGCAGGGAAGGCGGCTTGACGTGGGTTACTGGGAACTGATTCTGGACGACAGGGAGAAAGTATGAATTTTTTCGACAGGGTCCGGCATGACTGATACTACGGCCGACGCTCACAATTTAACCAACGGCAAAATCATAAAAAAACTTCTCACACTGGCGGCGCCGATTATCGCCAGCAATTTGATGCAGATGCTCTACAACCTGACGGACATGTTTTGGCTGGCCAGGCTGGGCCCCAACGCGGTCGCCGCATCCGGGGCGGCGGGGATGTACATGTGGCTGTCGATGGGCTTCCTGCTTATCGGCAGGATGGGAGCCGAAATTGGGGTGAGTCAGTCCCTGGGCCGGGGGGATAAAAAAACGGCCCTGGGGTATTTCCAGAATTCCCTGGCAATCGCCATACTGGCGGGGTTCCTGTTCAGCGCTTTTCTGCTGATTTTCCGGCGGCCCTGCATCGGGTTTTTCCGTTTTAGGGAAGAACAGGTTACCCAGGACGCGGTTATATACCTTTCGATTGTTGCGGCTTTTATGCCGGTGAACTTTGCTATGGCCGTAATCGGCGGGGCCTTTACCGCGGCGGGGAATTCCCGTACTCCCTTTATCGTCATGGCCATAGGGATTGCCGCCAATATGGTCCTGGACCCCCTTTTTATTATCGTATTTAAGCTGGGAATTGCGGGGGCCGCGGCGGCAACCGTCATTTCCCAGTCCCTGGTGCTGATCTGCGTACTTGTCGCGTATTTTAACCTGGGCATAAGACCCTTCGCCGGTTTCCGGCTGTTCGGCCCCATCGAAAAATCAAAAATACTGCAAATACTAAAATGGTCCACGCCCATTGCCCTTGAAAATATTTTTTTCTGTTTCCTTTCGATGGTTACCAGCCGTGTAGAAGCCGGTTTTGGGGCAAATGCCGTGGCGGTAAGCAGGATTGGTTCCCAGGTAGAAGCCCTGTCATGGCTCATCGGCGCCGGGTTCGGTTCCGCCCTGGTGGTGTTTATCGGACAAAACTACGGCGCCGGCAAAGAAGAGCGGATCCGGGAAGTAATAAAAATATCCGCAGTTATTCTTTCACTGTGGGGGCTTTTTGTTACGGCCTTTGTCTGGTTTGCCGGCCCCCGCGTGTTTGCCCTGTTTTTTTCCGGCCCGGAACTTTTGCTGTTGGGGACCTCGTACCTCCACATCCTTGCCTTCTGCCAGTTGTCAATGAATATCGAGGCGGTAGGTTCCGGGGCCTTTAAGGGCAGCGGCAAAACCATACCCCCTTCCGTGGTGGTAATCGCCACCAACGCGCTTAAACCGGTGCTGGCCTGGGTACTGTCCCGGACCAGCCTGGGGCTCCAGGGAGTATGGCTGGGGGTGGTAATCTCCGCCAACCTGCGGGGAATCTGGATGAACCTGTGGTACGCCGTTGAAAACCGCCGGAAGCGGAAATCCGAAGGCAGTAACAGCTAACAGTTTTCTTACCGGCAATTCTCCCCTATTCACCTGATCTGGCAACAGAGTAGCAGATCAAAACATAAACCAAAAGCAATACGCCGGTGATTATTATGTACGGCGCAAGTTTTACAACGGCAAAACTGAAAACTACCTGTTCAATCAAAAGGGCAATAAAGAAAAT
>JAIRXT010000173.1 GCA_031268125.1 Treponema sp.
TTGCCGGAAAAACGCATGTAGAATCCGCCTTCGCTATTTTCATACGCTCGGCAATATGCCGCCGGCGGGGAATTCCATATGTTTTTCCGGCCTTTTTCCCGGCCCCGGATACACGACACGGGTCAAATTGAGCTTTATTGTGGGGAAGAGATATGTACAAGGTGTTACATTTGCTCCACAGCGCATTTGACCGGGTTAAATTGTGGGCCAAGTTTAGGTACCCGATACGGGTCAAATTTAGGCACGGGGCCGGAGAAAGGCTTTGTTCAGCCCTCTCCCTGTTTGTTCCGATACTAAAAGGATATGAAAGCCCTTGTTGTTCTTTACGGCGGCGATCTCCGCCCCCAGGCTTTTCAAAAGGTCTTTGCCGGGGGGAAAAGCGCCTTTGACCTGGCCCTGGAGCGGGCCCGGCTCCTGCCCTACCGGCAGAAGACGGTGGTTTTGGGACGGGAGGGGGCGGATTTTGGGGAGGCTTTCCCCGCCGAACTGGTTCTGGAGGCCCGCTGGTCCCGCCGGACGCTGCTGGAAACCGTCTCCCGCCTTTCCCAGGGCTACGATTTTAGCTATGTTGCCTGGGCGGACTGTCCCTTTTTGGACCCGGACCTGAGCGCCGCCGTTGCCGCCCGCCATCTTCAATACGCCGCGGAGTACTCCTATGCCGACGGCTGGCCCTACGGCTTTGCGCCGGAGCTTTTGGCCCCCGGCGTTGCGGGGATTCTTGCCAAAATCGAGGGGGATGAAGACAATCCGGTGGAGCGGGACAGTATTTTTGCCGTTTTGCAGAAGGATATCAACAGTTTTGACATAGAAACCGAGATTTCCCCGGTGGATCTCCGTTCCCACCGCCTGCAGCTTTGCGCCGATTCGAAGCGGAACCTCCTCCTTTTGGAGCGTTTTGCCGCCGCGGCGCCGGGCATCCCCGCGGCGGCTTCTCGTGCGGCGGAGATTATCGGGAAAAAGCCGGAGATTCTCCGTACCCTGCCGGCCTATTACCCGGTCCAGGCGGCCCGGCCCTGTCCCCAGTCCTGCGCCCTGTGTCCCTATCCGGCCTTCGCCGGGGATTCCGCCGGAGCGGGGGACTTCCTTGATCCGGCCCGGTTTGCCGGGCTCCTTGACCGGATTGCCGGTTTTTCCGGGGACGCGGTGATCGGCCTGTCCCTGTGGGGGGAACTGGCCCTGCACCCCCGGCGCATGGAGCTTATCCGCCTGGTTCTGGAGCGGCCCTGTCTGACTCTGGTCATCGAGACCAGCGGAATCGGCTGGAACGATCAGGATTTTAACGAAGCGGCGGAAGCGGCGGCCGGGCGGCGGAATTCCCTGTCGTGGATTGTGTCGCTGGACACCGCCGATCCCCTCCGCTACCGGGAGATCCGGGGGCCGGGCTTTACGGAGGCGGTAGAATGCGCCAAGAAGCTGTTGTCCGTCTTTCCTGCCGATACCTATGTCCAGGCGGTAAGGACCCGCGGCGCGGAGGACGACATTGAAAAATTTTACCGCGGCTGGAAGGAGCTTGCCCCCCGGGGGAACGGCAATATTATCATTCAGAAATACGATGATTTTTGCGGTTTGCTGGAAAAAAGGCAGGCCTCCGATATATCTCCGGTGGAGCGGCAAAGCTGCTGGCATATCATGCGGGATCTGCCGGTGCTTTTGGACGGCGCCGTCCCCCTGTGCCGGGAGGAACTTGCGGCCCTGAAAGGGGAGGGGCGTATATTAGGGAATGTGTACCGGGAATCCCTGGAAACTATCTGGGCCCGGGGAGAGGAGTACTATGCTGAACAAGCGGTACACGCGGAGCCGGGGGTCTATCCGGGCCCCTGTGCAGGCTGTGATGAATACTACACCTACAATTTTTGAAGAATCCCTGTCCGCCTATACCGCGGTGGGCGGGAAGGAACGTCTTGCCTCGACGGGACTTTCCGCCATACTGCTGAACCGGGGCGGCTATTCTTCCCGGCGCGGCCTTTTCCAGGAGCTTGAAAAGACCGGGTTTGATTATGTCATTTCCATGGAAAACGCGCCGGAACGTTATGACCTGGAGGAACTGTCCGGCCGCTTCCCCTTTGTGCGCTTTATTCTGATTCCGGAGGGCCTTAACCAGGGTGAGCAGATCAACCTGGGGGCCCGGGAGCTTTCCAGCCCCCTGTTTTTTGTACTTCAGAACGATTTTAAGATCATCACCGGCGGCGGGGCGGGGCGCATGGCGGAACGGCTTTACCTGTCCCAGGAGGAATTGAAAAAGACGGAAAACCCGGTCAGCCCGTTCAAGCGGCTTTGCACGGTTCCGGGGCTTATCAACGGCCGCTTCGAGACCCATCCTACCCTGGCGGCCCCGGCGGTGTACCGCGGGAATGTGCGGACCCTGATTTTTACCCCCCGGCAGGAGGGGCTTCCCAGTCTTTATCCCTTCGACGGGGTGGGAATCTACGACCGGGAACGGTTTATCCGTCTGGGGGGCTACGATTCGTCCATAGCGAATCCCCATTGGCAGCTCATGGACTTTGGTTTCCGCTCCTTCTTGTGGGGGGAGGAGATCTGCGTTACCCAGCATATCAAGCTGTCCTGCGAAGGGGTCATGCCCATTGCCGACAGCACCATTGACGCGGGCTACCGCCGCTTTTACCTGAAAAATATCGCCCCCCTGTTTCAAGGCGATCATGCCCGGCTGCCCTGGCGGCGCTTTCCAAATTATCTCCTGAATTCCGGCTGGGATATCTTTGGCGCCTGGGAAGAATTCAGCCGGATTCGCCGCTGGGTCCGGGCAAACCGCTTCCGCTGGAACTGCGATGCCCGCACCCTGAACGAACGCTGGCAGGATGTGGGCTCCGGCCCGGAGGAATCCCCGTGAGCGGCGGATATTCCGTGGGGGTGGTACTTCAGGCCCGGCTCGATTCCACCCGGCTCCCCGGCAAGGCCCTGCTCCGGCTGGGGGGGCGGCCTCTGATCTACCGGGTCATGGAGGCTCTGCGCCGCATAGAGGCCGGCGTGTATATTCTGGCTTCCCCGGAGGACTGCGCCAAAGATTTTGCCCCGCTGGCGGAGGAGGCCGGTTTTTTGTTCTGTCCCGGCCCCAAGGATGACGTGCTGGGCCGTTACTGCCTGGCGGTTCGCCGCTATTCCATCGGCAGGGTGATCCGGGCCACCGGTGATAATCCCTTTGTTTTTGCCGATGCCGCCGCCGCCATCAACGCGGAAGCCCTGGCCCTGGGCGCCGATTATGCCGCCTACAGCGGCCTTCCCTACGGAGCGGGGGTGGAGTCCGTCTCGGCGGAGGCCCTGCTCCGGGCGGAGCGCGAGGCGGTTTCCGGCCCGGAACGGGAGCATGTTTGCCCCTACCTTTACGGGCACCCGGAAATTTTTTTGCTTCACCGCCCCCTGGCCCCCCGGAACTGGCGCGGGCCTTCCATCCGGCTTACCGTGGACACTCCGGAAGACTACCGCCGGGCCCTGCTGCTTTGGCATGTTCTTGCGGCCTCCGGCCCGGTTTACCCGCTTCCGGGGGAGGCGTTTATTGCCGCCTCCCGGCGTGCCTCTGAGTGTGTTTGCGGGGAGGCCGCTGATTTTTCGGGGGCGCCGGGGTGAAGGCTCCCGGATCTTCAGAACCGGCGGCCGTTCTTGTGGTCCCCTCCGTGGAAGCGGGGCGGGGCGGGGGCCACCTGGCCCGCTGCATCGCCCTGGTCCGGGATCTCAGGGCCCTGGGCCGGGAGGCTTTTCTCTTCCTGGGCCCCGCCGTTTCCGCCGCCCGGGAAACCCTGGCCCCCTTGCTGGCGGAACTGGAACCCCCCTGGATACTGCGGGAGGCCGGCGCCGGGCCCTGGCATTTTATCGTCCTTGACCGCTTCCGGACCCCGGTGCCGGAATACCGCTTCTGGGCGTCCCTGGCCTTTCTTGTCGGCATAGACGAAGGGGGCCCCTGCCGGGACAGCTTCGACTTCCTCATCGATCTGCTCCCCGGACCGCCGGGCCGCAGCGCCCCCAATCTTTTTGACCCCCGCCTGCTCCCCCTGCCGGATACACGACACGGGTCAAATTTAGCGGGGAACATGGGGGCCTCCGCCGGGCCTCTCCGGGTCCTTATCAGCTTCGGCGCGGAAGATGCCGCCGGTCTGGGCCGGGACTGCGCCGCCGCCCTGTGCCCCCCCGGCGGTCCGGGGGGCTTTCATATCACCCTTGTCGATCCCCGCGCCGGAAATTCCAACGGAAATCCCGCCGGAAGTTCCGGCGCTTCCCCGGAAGGGTTTACCCGGTTGCGGAGCATCCCCGGCCTGGCCGGGCGCCTTGCCGAATACGATCTCCTGATCACCCATTTCGGCCTTGGCGCCTTCGAGGCCCTCCGGGCCGGTACGCCGGCGCTGCTGGTTTCCCCCGGCCCCTACCATGAGCGGCTGGCCAGGGCCGCGGGCTTCTTCTCCGCGGGCATAAGGAAGCGGGGGGTCCGCCGGCTCAGAACCCTGCTTCTCCGCCCCGCCCCCCTTGAAGCCCTGCGCCGCCGCTGCGATGCCCTGGCCCGCCGCTACGGCCTGGACTCCCCCCGGCTGCCGGACTTTGCGGAACTCCTGGCCGCCTTTGAACCGGCGGGCCGTCCCTGCCCCGGCTGCGGAGAAGCGGCGGGAGGGGCCGTATTAGCCCGCTTCCCCGGCCGTACCTTCCGCCGCTGCTCGTCCTGCGGCATGGTCTACATGGGCCGGACAAACGCCCCCCCCGTCGAATACGTCCGGGAGTATTTTTTTGATTTTTACCGGAAGCAATACGGCAAAACCTACATCGAAGATTTCCCCCAGCTCATGGACATGGGGAGGAAGCGGCTTTCCCGTATCCGGGCCCTCCGCCGCGGAACCTCCGCCGCCGGGCCCGGAAAACTGCTGGACATCGGCTGCGCCTACGGCCCCTTCCTCAAGGCCGCCGCCCAGGAAGGTTTCAGCGTCTGCGGTATCGACCCGGCGGAAGACGCGGTCCGTTATGTCCGGGAAACCCTGGGGCTCAGCGCCTTCCGGGGCTTTTTCCCCCCGCCGGAGGAGCCCTTCAGCCCGGCCTCATTTTCGGTCATTACCCTGTGGTACGTGATCGAACACATCAAAAACCTCGGCCCGGCCCTGGATGAGGCCGGAAAACTTCTGGAAAAGGGCGGAATACTGGCCTTTTCCACCCCCTCCTGTTCAGGAATTTCCGCCGGGGCCTCCTTCCGGCGCTTCCTGGAGAAAAGCCCCGAGGATCACTGGACTATCTGGAACCCCCGGATTGCCCGCACGGTCCTGAAGCGCCGGGGGTTCGTCCTGAAAAAAACCGTCTCCACCGGCCACCACCCGGAGCGCTTCCCCCTGCTGGGAAGGCTGGCACGGGGCGGGGCGGACCCCCAAAAGGGGCTGTGCTACCGTTTTTTGTTTCTCCTCAGCCGGATATTCCGCCTGGGAGATACCTTCGAAGCCTACGCCGTCAAACGCTGACGGGATTGTTTAAGGATTATCGGGATGAAGACAGGAATCATCATTTTGGGGGCCGGCGTCATGCAGGGCCCGGCTATTCGGATTGCCAGGGAAATGGGCCTTTACACCGTCGTGGTAGACGGGGACTCCCGTGCCCTCAACGCGGCCCAGGCGGATCGTTTTGAACAAATCGACCTCAAGGACAAGGAGGGAATCGAGGCTCTGGCCCGCTCCCTTACGACAGATGCCTGCCGCCTGGGGGGAATCATGACCGCGGGAACCGACTTTTCCGCCTCCGTAGCCTGGGCGGCCGAGCGGCTGGGGCTTCCGGGGATCCCCTACCAGGCAGCGCTGAACGCCTCGGACAAACAGCGTATGCGTTCCTGCTTTGAGAAGGCCGGCGTCCCTTCCCCGGCCTTCAAAGTTTTCGGCGCCGCGGGGCAGGACGCCCCCTTACCGGCCCTGCCGGTGGTGGTAAAGCCCGTGGACAACATGGGGGGCCGGGGCTGCCGCCGGGTGGACAGCGCCGGGGAACTGGACCGGGCCCTGGAAGACGCGCTGCGTTTTTCCCGTTCCGGCCGGGCCATCGTAGAATCCTTCATGGAGGGGCCGGAATTTTCGGTGGACGCCGTTGTCTACGATGACCAGATAAGCATCTGCGGCCTTGCGGACCGGCACATCTTCTTCCCCCCCTATTTTATCGAGATGGGCCATACCATGCCCACGAATTTCCCTCCCCGGGACCAGGAAGCCCTGCTGGAAGTCTTTAAGGATGCGGTCCGCGCCCTGGGAATCGCCAGCCCGGGCTGCCGGGGGGCCGCTAAGGGGGATGTAAAACTTACCCCCCGGGGCCCCATGATCGGGGAAGTAGCCGCCCGCCTGTCCGGGGGTTATATGTCCGGCTGGACCTACCCCTATGCTTCCGGCGTCCAGCCCATCCGGGCGGCCATCCGGGCGGCCCTGGGCCTGCGGCCCGGTAATCTGGACCCTGAACGGGACTGGACCTGCGCCGAGCGGGCCTTTATCTCCATCCCCGGCCGGGTCCGCAGCATCAGCGGCGTCAAGGAGGCGGAACAGACGGAGTACCTGCGGGACCTGTTTCTCCGGGCCGAACCGGGAAAAGATGCCGTCTTCCCCGAAAACAACGTCTCCAAGTGCGGCAACGTTATTACCTCCGCCCCCGGCCGGGAACAGGCCGTTCAGGCCGCGGATCGGGCGGTGCGGAGCATTCTTATCCGGCTGGAGCCCGCCAACCCCGCCACCGATGCCTTTTTGTCGGCGTTTGCCCCGCAGCACGGGCCGGCTTTCCCCCCCGACGCCTTTACCCTGGACCCGCGTCTTTACGCCGCCCTGGCCGCCCTCCCCGATCCTCCGTTCCCCCCGCCGGGAGAACTAGCCTCCACCGTGATCATCCCCTTCCCGGAGTTCGATTCCGGGCCGGACTCCCCGCGGGACTATGCCGGCCGGTCTCTAAAAGAGACCCTGGACGCGGTGCGGGAACTAAGCGGCCTTCCCCTGCCCCTCGGTTCTTCCCCCGGAGCCCCCGCGTTGGGCAGGGCCTTCTGGAACGCTTTGGTCCGGGGCGGCTATCAGGGCGCCGTTTATTTTATTGATAATCTCCGGGGGCCGATAATCTGACCGGGGTCTTCTCCGGCGGAAACACCGCGCGCTCAGCAGAACGTTAGACAGAATGGATCAGCAGGTATGGTGCATAGAGGGACGAAAAGGAAAACATCACCACCCCCGGTTTTTCCCCGCCGTGTCGCGGGGTTGGCCGTGCTTTTGCTCTGCCTGTCCGTTCCGAACAACCCGGTCCGGGGGGCGGAAAACCTCATCCCCTCCGGCGGCAGAATTTTCTCCCTTGACGATACCCTCGCCGTCCTTGCGCCCTCCGGCCGGACCCCCGCGGCGGACACCGAATTCCGCTGGGACCCGTTTTTCAGTTCAGGAACCTTTGTTTCCGCCGGCCGCCGGCTTTCGTTCCAGGCCGGGGAACCGGGGGAACAGGGCTTTTTCCTCCTTGACGGGGAAAAACTGTATACGGTTCCGGTTCCCTACCTGGTCCGGGGCCTCCTGTACTTCCCGGAGGAATTCGTCAACACCGCCGAACAGGTTCTGTTCCCCTCCGCCGCGGCCCCCCCGGAGAATCAAAACCTCTTTAGAATCGCCGCCATCATTGTGGACCCCGGGCACGGAGGCAAGGACCCCGGCGCCGTCGGCAATTTTACGGAAAACGGCCGTTCCTGGTCCCTCCTCGAAAAGGAAATAACCCTCAAAGTCTCCACGGAGATCTACGCCCTCCTCCGCCGGAGCTACCCGGACAAACGCGTACTCCTCACCAGGGACCGGGATCTGTTCCCCAGCCTCCAGGAACGGGTGGATCTGGCCAATTCGGTGTCCCTGGGGGAAAACGAAGCCATCATTTTTGTCTCTATCCACGCCAATTCCTCGTTCAACAAGAACGCCCGGGGCTACGAAGTCTGGTATCTGGACCCCAACTACCGCCGGGAACTCGTCGACAGGTCAAAATACGGCGAATCCGCCGCCATCGTAAACCGCATGATGGAGGAGGAATTTACCACGGAAAGCATCATCATGGGCCAGAACATCCTCAACCGCCTGGAAGAAGCCCTGGGAAGCGCCACCCCGAACCGCGGGCTCAAGGCGGAAAAGTGGTTTGTGGTCAAAAACGCCCAAATGCCCGCGGTCCTTGTCGAAATGCCCTTCGTTACCAACCGCCAGGATGCGGAGATCATGACTGACGATGCTTACTTGAAGAAATTCTCCGATGCGATCTATAAGGGGATCAGCGATTTTGTAGATACCTTTGAACGTACCGGGGGGTTTATCGCCATTCAATGAGCGTAAAAGATATTTTTCATTCAATCGGCGGTTTTTTCCGGGTAAAAACTACCCGGCGGCTGGTACTGCTCCTGTTGATAAGCCTCTTCGCCCTGTGGAATTATCTCGCCCTGGGTTTTGTCCGGCGGACCTTTGTCTTTTCTTCCGTAGCCGGCTGGTCAATAATTGTGGAAGACCGGATGCTCCGGCGTTCCGGCAGCCGGGAAGACGACATGATCCGCTACGTGGAAGAATTCCTCCTGGGACCCGTAAGCCCGGATCTCGCCCCCCCGTTCCCCCGGGAAACCCGGCTAAAATCCCTCCTGTACCGGGGCGGCGTGGCCTATGTGGACCTCTCCGGGGCCGCCCTGTTTCCCACCCCCGAGCAAGAGGCCCAGGGGGCGGGGGTTTTCGGCAATTTTGAAACCCTGTACCGGGGAATCCTGCGGAATTTCCCCTATCTGCAGGGAGTCAGACTCTTCGTAGACGGAAACGCCGCCTTTGCGGGCGAATTCCCCCCGGCGCAGGGGGCGTTTTAAGGGGAACCTTTCCCCCTTGCGTAGAAAGGGGGATTGCATACGATTCATTTTTTGCGTTTATCATGAATTAAGCATGTTAGGCGTTGACAAATCCTGCGGGCTTTGTATACTAAAGAGTAACCGTTTTGATACTGACGCGTTTGGATAACGCGAGTAGAAGGAGTGTATGGATGAAACGGATGTTCATTCTTGTCGCTATTGTGTTGTTCCTGACGGGTTCCCTTTTTGCGGATGAGGCGATTCTTATCGATTTCTCTACGCTGGAAGCGGATATTATGGCCGATCAGGAGGGCGCACCCACACAGCATGGCCGTACCCTTATGAATTTTGCCGAAGTAGCGGGGGCCGGTTTTACGGAAGATCAATTGGCGGTGATGCGATCCTCCCTTGCTCTTCCAAATTGGGACGTTAAACTGTCCGCTTCTTCCCGGACCGTGGAAAATATCGGCTATAGTTATGTCCGTAGTTCCCCCTCCCGGCAATGGGGAAACGTTATGGGGGTTCGTGTTCATTACCCCCTGGGCCCTAACTACGCCAAGGCTTGGGTAACGCCGCCCTTTGAGATTCCCGCTTTCGAGCCCCAGGCCAACGTTACCGACGACGGCATCATTGAGCAGGAAGCAGGGCAAAACGGCATCACCGGCCCCAGCCGCTTTGAGGCTCCTGTCGGCGATGACGGACTGGTTGATCCCACCCAGCCAGCCTACGGCGTTATCAAAAATGTGGGAACCATCAGGTCCATCGAAGTAAACGCCTACGGTCTTAACTTTCCCCACGGCCTTTCGATTATCCTTATCGACAGCCAGGGAAACGAAAAATCCTATTTTATGGGCTACCTGAACTACGAAGGCTGGAAACCCCTGCGCTGGAACAACCCCCAGTATATTTCTGAAGTCCGCAACCGCACGCTTCAGATTTATCCGCTGTATCCTTTTTCCACCCCCTTTGTTAAGTTTGGCGGCTTCATGATCCAGCGCGATGCCGACCATATCGGCGGTGATTTTGTCGCCTACTTCAAGGATATAAAGATCATCTACGACCGGGCCGTTGCCAATCCGGACAGGGATATCGATGATGAGTCGGTCTGGAACATTATCTACGACCGGGAGACCCAGAAAAAAACCTTGGAGATGGAACAGTTCGGCAAGAGCCAGGTCCTCCAGTATCTGGAAGAACAGAAACGGGCGAAAGAGGATGCCTTTACTCCCACTGCTTCCAATGCCGAATAGTTAATAATAACAAATTGGGCATGTGCCCGGTGTAAAAGGCTGTCGTAAGACAGCCTTTTTTTTACCGGGCATGGATTTTGCCGGTCCCTGGGCTTCCGGCCTCTGGAAAGGATAGTTTTATGGCGTTAAGCCAGAAGGCTTTGCAGGAAGAATATAAAAAATACGAACATATCCGGGTCCGCATTACCCGCGATCTGGAATCCCAACTGGAGAAAACATTCTCCCATCTGGGTTCCCGGATCCTGGTAAAGGGCCGCGTCAAAGATTTTGCCAGCTACTATAAAAAATATATCCGTATCTTAAAAGACCGGCCCGGCGGGGATCGTTCCGGTGAAGAACTACCGGCCGGCGTTTCCCCGGAACAGCCGCCGGCCATTACCGATCTTATCGGCCTGCGGGTGGTCTGCCCCTTTCTGGAAGACACAAAAGAGGTGGAGAAGATTATCACCGGTAATTATGAAGTGGTGGAGACGGACCGCAAGGGCTCCGGCTATTCCTTCAAGGAATTCGGCTACGAATCCACCCATTTCCTGGTAACAATCCCCCCCGGCATCATAGAAGAGCGGGGCCCCTGCGGCTGCGATGTGGCGGAACTCCAGGTCCGTACCATCCTCCAGGACGCCTGGGCGGAAGTGGAGCATGAACTGGTCTACAAGGCGGAATTTACCCCCTTTGACGAGCCCCTGAAGCGCAAACTGGCCGCCCTAAACGCAAGCCTTTCGCTGGCGGATACCATCTTCCAGGAGATCCGCGGCTACCAGCGCCAGCTTAACGGGGAACTGGGGAAACGGCGGGATTCCTTCTACCGGCAGATCGCCGAATCCACCGATGCCCTGCTGCTGCCGGACGGTATCGATGCGGCAGAGAACGCCGAACACCGTCCCCTGCCGCCTTCCGGTAACACCGTGGACGACATGCTGCTTAACGCCCTCTACGCCCACAACAGCGGCCGTTTTGTGGAGGCTATCGGCTTTTACAGCCGCATCCTCGACATGAAGATTGCCGGTTTTATCCGGTCCCTCATTCACAAGCACCGGGGTATGGCCTATTTTGCCCAGTCCATGTACCAGGAGGCTATCGACGATTTTTCCGGCTCCCTGGAATGGGATAAAAAGTCCTACAAGGCCGCCTACTACCGGGGGGTTGTGTGGACCGTCCTGCGGCGTTACTCCCAGGCCGTGGACGATTTCAGCCTCTCCCTGGACATCAACCCCTACCAGGCTTTCTGCCTGTTCAGAAGGGGCCAGGCCTATTACCATATCGGCGATTATCCGGCGGCCCTGGCCGACTGCGACGCTTCGCTGGACCTGGAACCGGAAAACCAGGGGGCCCGCAAACTGCGGGAGATAGTCCAGGGCAAACTACAAATGTAGCCCCCTTTTTATCAGCTAAACTTTACCCGCAATTTGGCCCGGTAGATCACATGTAACGTTCCGGATATTTACTTTTCGTAATGAAATCTAAATGAAATATAGGTGATTTGTTTTTCTTCAACCGCGTATACAATTCTGTGTTCTCCATCTATTCTCCGGGACCAATAACCCTGTAAATTTGCCTTTAACGGTTCCGGTTTTCCAATTCCGTCATAGGGATTTCTATCTATGTCTTTTATCAATAAATTTATTCTTTTTAATTGCTTTTTATCATTTTCTATCCAGAATTGATAATCATTCCATGCTTCATCGGTAAAATTTTTATTCATATTCGCACAGCTCTCTGGATTTTACTTTGCCAGCTTTATGTTGATCAATTGATTTTTTCAAATGTTCTACATTTGCATCATTAGATAATAAATAATTTGTTTCCAATAAGCTGTTGTATTCACTCACTGAAAGTAAAACCACATTTTCATTGTTTTTACGGGTAATGATTAACGTATCATGATCTTGAAAGACTTTATCCATATAAGTTTTCAGATTTTGCCTTAAATCGGTGTATGTAATTGCATCCATATTAAAATTTCCTATGTACAATATATTGTACCTTTTTATTTTTGTCAATAAAATTTGACAAATTTTTAGAATTTTTATATGTATGATTTTTTTACAATACATTTTACCAAAATTTCGTATAACATTTCTGTTGTTTACAACGTTTTGACAGCCCATAAAGGAAATCGCAGATTTCCAGGTCTTGCAAAAATGTGCGTGGAGTTGGGACGTGGGAATGGAGCGAAACGGAATGACCTAGCCGTTGCGGAGTCCGAGCCGCCTACTGGCGGCGTCCCCAGCGTAGATGGGGCGCGTAAACAGACCCAATATATTCCCTCATCCATAAAACGGCAGTCATAAAAAAGTAAAATTGCTGACCGCATACCGGATATTTTCAATTCCGTTGAACATTAAAGACGCTTTTTAACGGGTTTTACTTGTGATATACTCGCCTTATGGCTTTAACCGGTGTAATTGACTATGGGGCGGGAAATCTGGGCTCGGTAATGAACGCGCTTTCCCGCGTTGGGGCGAACGCCCGCCTTGTA
>JAIRXT010000186.1 GCA_031268125.1 Treponema sp.
GAAACCGCGGGCTTTCCCCCTTCGATCATCTCCCCCCTAAGCAGCACAACCTACATCCTGCGGCCCCAGGACGAGCGGCGCAACCGCATCGTCCTCCTTGCCGGGGCGGACCAGGACTCCGGCGACATTTTCTGGTTCGCCAACACCCTCTTTTTGGGCCGGGCCAAACCCTATGAACGGTTCCTCTGGCAGGCTGAACCCGGTCTGTGGGACATTACGGCGGTAGATTCCCAGGGCCGCTCCGCCGGGCTCCGGGTTAATGTTGAATTGGAACCCCGGTAGACCGCAGCGATGTTAGACACTAAATTCAAGCTTTAATTCGAGTTAAGATATTCCTGCAATGTTTTGGGGAATTCTTCAACAATTGTCCGCTCTGCGCCGATAACGGCGCGGTTGTCCGCATCGGCCTGGCTGGCAACGTGGGACTCCCGGTTGGCGGCGTTGTAGGTAAAAATTTCCGCCCCGGTTTGGGTGTCCTTTAATACCGCGTCAACCGTGTAGCGGGTGTTGAAAAACCGGTTCTGCGGCGCCGGGCTCATGGTTACTTTCGCTTCCAGGGCAAAGCGGGAATTGCGGTTCCCCGTCCTAAAGCCCGCCGCGGTAAAGGCCCCGGCAAAGGCCGCCCTGAACCGGCCCCCCGTGTCGCCGGTTACCCGCACGTCCACCGGAATAGTCCTTGCCTCGGCCAGAACATCGGCAACGGGGAGGGCAAGCCGGGAAACTTCGCCCTGGCGGTTGGGGCCGTCAAGCATGGCGAGGATCTGGGCATGCACACCGGCCTGTCCAAGAATGCCCTGGGCCCGTTTGCATTTTGCTATGGTTTCAAAAGATACCCCGTACAGGGTATCTATCAGAACACCAATCTCATCGATGGCCTTATCAAGCTCCGCGGAATACAAGCCGCGGCATTTGGCCTTTTCCATGACCGCCGCCGCGTACCAGTTTCCGTTGGCGTCTTCCCAGGTGTTTTTGATCTCCGCCCCGATAAGGGTATCCAGAGCGGCAACGGCTTCTATCGACTGGGACATAAAAGACGCCGACGCTGACCCGCCGTTCACCTGTATTTCAGCATCGTTGATAGTAATACTGCTGGTTATTGATTGTTTGAAATACGCGGCAAGGGCCCCCAGCGCGGCGCTTTCCGCCCTTCTCCGATCCCGGCCGATACCCACAGCGGAAACATACCGGCTGTCAGGATACAGCGCGGAGGGATTATCCGTCCACGCCGGCTTGGTCTGCGCATATACAAACCCTGTACTGATCATAAAAAAAAGAAACGTGATTTTTTTCATAATTCCCCCTGAATTTTTTGACCGTTAAAGCTTCTGTTTTGCCACCAGCAGGGTCCATACAGAATTGGTTTTTTTATCCAGCCAGGATTCCAGGATCATCACCTTATCCAAAACACCGGAACCGGTTAAAATATTTTGATTTCTCCTGTTCCCCGCCGCATCAATAACCTCGCTTGAAACCTTTGACGACAGGCGGGGCAGCAGAGAAGCTATGGCGTTTTCGTAAGAAGCCTGATAAGTTTTTTGATGCGTACCTTTGTTGCGTGCCAGGCCGACACTGGTAAGGAAGCCGGGAATATCGGCGTTGTACTGTTTGACCCAGGCAGGTACGCCGTCTTCCAGAGGCGTTTCATAGGCCGGGATGTCGAAGACTCCGGGGTACTGAAAACTGACAAACACAAGCCCGTTTTTTTCAAGTACGTCACTGTCCTTATCAAAGACCAGTTCTCCGGCATACTGATCGGCATTGTTGAGCAAGTCCAACTGATATTCAAAATCACTGAAGTAATCCAGCGTTCCCGATCCCTGGCTGAGTATCGAAAAGCTTTCCCCCCGGACCCCGTGGTACAGAGCGGCCTTGCGGGCCGCGTCCGCCTGGGCTTCCCGTATTGCCTCGTCCCTGTTTGCCCGCCTGCCGGCGATTCCGATGACGGTAATTCCCGCGGCGGAAGGTCTGGTTACCCAGTATCCGCTGTCGTATATTTCTTCAAGGTGGGGCGTAGAAACTTCCACAGGAGGCGGCGGCGCTTCGATCCGGGTTTGCTCCGGAACGCCGGCACAGGACACGAACAACAGGAAAAACAGTACTATTAAAATCAGGGGTAGCTGGACAGGCAAAGCCTGTCTCCCAAAAACTGAAGTTTTGGGAAAGCCTCCCGGTAAAAAACTTTTTTCCATTACGGTTCCTTAAAAAGCGGCCGGCGTCCGGAGCTTAAAAAAACGCCCCGGCGCCGACCACCGCAGATACGATCAGTCGTCGCCCACCGGGACAGGGCCGCCGCCCGCAGCTTTACTAAAGGCGGTTTCCATACGCGATAACGCGTCAAAGGCGGCGGCGGCGGGGACCGCAAGCCGTGCGGCATTGGCGGCCTGATTCACCTCGGCAACGGCAGACGATTTGCTGTACTCCATCACCACCCAGAGCAGCCCGTTATCATCCCGTTCAAGTTTAATGGTCCTGGAACCTCTTAATTCGGATTTACTAAGGGACTGGGTGATGTCTTCCTGGAACGAAATTGCCGCGCCGGGATCAATTTCACTTGTGGCGGTGTAATCGTTTATCATATTTTGTACGATGGACACAAGCTGGCGGGAAATATCCGTGCGGGCCCTGGTTTCCGCAAAAGTTTTGCCGGTTCCCATTTTGGACATGTCGGCGCCGATTTTGTAAGTGCCAATGCCGATAAGCACGTCCTCCGACGCGTTCAGGTAGGCGTCATTGACAAAGGCCGGAACGCCGCTCAGACCCGGGGACAGGGTTACCGGGCTTGATGTTGACCCTGACGATGAGGATGATGTCGCGGCCGGAGTACCTGCACATCCCATCAGTAACAATGCCATTAGAACAAAACTAACAATAAAAAGCTTTTTCATGTTTCCTTTCCTTTTGAAAATTTTACACCGGCATACGCCGGTGGCTTAAAACCGCTCGGAGGCCGCCGCCAGCACCTGGCCCGTTTCCGTACTAAGGGCCCGCAGGCGCAGCCGCCTGAGACTCCCTGTCCCGGTAACGGAACCGGTGATAATTACATCGGCTCCGGCGATCTTACCGATGGAGACCGCCTGGGTATCGTCAACTTCACCGGACATTTGGAACGACTGCTCCCGGCGGATTCTGTCCAGTTCGCTGCGGTCAATCAGCGTAAATCCCTTGCCTACCATGATGAATTCAAGTTCCCCGGCGATGAATTCCGATATTTCCGCATCCGATGCGGTAACATACACAATGGCCATTTTCGAATTTGGAGGGGCTCTGTTCATAATGATTTCGGCCGCCCGTGCCAGGCTGGCTTCGACGCTGGTATCGTCAGGAGCAGCATTGACGGCGGGAGCGGCGGCAGGAGCAGCGGCAGGGGGAGAAGCGAAAGCCCGGGCGGCAGCCGAGGACGCCGCCGCTGCCGAAGGAGCCAAGGCTGCGGCCGAAGACTGTCCGCCGGATCTTTCGATAACAAAATTCTCCGTTGAATAGGGCGTAACTACAAAGGTAATGGGCGATGATCCGGCGGTAAACTGCATCCTTTGGGTTGTAAGGGTGTAGAGTTCCGCGTATATCGTATGCTCCCCCTGGGGAATTACTATTTTACCGATGTCGCCGTTTCTAAGATTCAACTGGGACTTCCCGTCAATATAGATACGCTCTCTAAAACCCTGGTTAACTTTACTGTCCGCCCTTTGGACGATTATTTCCACAGTGCCGCCGCTCTGCGCATAGACGCCCGCTGTAAAACCGGCGAAAAGCAGGGCGGTACACAGGACCGCGTACACCGTTTTATTCATAAAACCTCCTCCATATTTTTTACCCTGCGGAAATTTTCCCGCAGGGCAGACCGAACCTAAAATTTGGTGCTGAGACCAATGGTTAAAAACCGGCCAAACGGCGCCTTGAGAGTTTCGGAGCTTCCTTGAGAGCTTATTTTTGTTTTGAGCATGTAGTCGTCAAATCCTACTTCACCAAAAATACCGATACGCGGAGAAAAGTAATACGCCACGCCCGCGTCGATACCGAAGGCAACGCCGCCGATAGTATCAACAGTAGCACTATTATTTTTAAGAAAGTCTCTTTGTTCGCCCGTCCATATACCAAAGGCAGCGCCAAGCTTGCCGACCAGGTAGAGATCGAGTTTGGGAAACAGATCGAAGTGGTAGGCCGCCCGCAGGAGGATCGGAATTGCCGTTATTTTATCTTCCGTAGTTTGTGGACTTTGACCAAACGTAAAACTGCCGCCGTCAACTCCGACTTCAAGACCCAAAGACAGGGGTATGCTGAGGGGGAGCAGGTAGTCGAAGTACACGTTACCGCCAATCCCAACGCCGCCTTCTACAGGCATATTTTGCCCTGAAACTTCAACACCCTTTACGGACGACAGCGCGAATCCGCCGCTCACCGTCATCTGGGCAGAGGCCCCCGCCGCAAGACCGGCGAAAAGCAGCGCAAAGACCGCTGTTCTAAAAAATCCTTTTGCCATACTATTCTCCTAAAATTTGAATACGTTGAGGTTTTTCCAAAACTCGGTTAGTTTTGGAAAACCTCTTGCGGTTTCTCGCCTAAAGGCTGCGAAATACGCTTTTTCATTGGTAGCTTTCCCAAAAACTGAAGTTTTGGGAAAGCCTCCGTTTAGACGCCGTCCGGCGCCCGCTATGCGTTATAGTTCCACATGCTGAACCTCCAACATCCCGGATAAATGTTTTACCTGTCACCTCCTGTTTTACCGGCGGAATGACCGCGCCGGGGCGGTATAATGACGGAGGTTTTAAGATTCCCGGCAGGGGTAAAACAGCCGGGGCAGGAAAGGGTTGTAACGGCGGCACAAATGAGTAAGTTAAGGGTAACAATAGCCTTTTTAAGGCCGCCGGGCGTTTTGAGGGGAAGAAATTTGGTTATGGCCCAAGGGGCTGAATTTAGGGTAAATATTCCACAATTACATGGGGGGGGGGGGGGGGGGTAATAGCTTTATTTACAGTAAAAACAAGGTCCATTAACAATAACGCTCCCATATGGGGAGAATATCACGGGATTCATTCCTTGTCAATAAAAAATTTGACATACTAAATTTAACCCGCCGCGGTATGCTGCGGATCAAGTTTAGGGCAGGGATGGATGTTGTTTTTTGACAGCGCAAGGGATAGGAGCGGAAATACTTTTGGCGCTGCACAGCAGCGCCAAAAGATTGGAGCGGATAGCCCGGTCCCCGGCCGGAGGCCGGGGATGCGTCCAAAATAAGAAAAATACCGCTTGGGCTGTCTACCGGTTCCAGCCCTCCGGGTAGAGCAGTATCCTGGCGGAGCCCCGGGAAACCAGCATGCGGCTAAGCTGCTGGACACCGGCGGGTT
>JAIRXT010000198.1 GCA_031268125.1 Treponema sp.
GCGGACCACGGTTTTACCGCCGAGTCCATCCGCCACGGCGAAGCCCAGGTCAAGGCCCTGGCCGCCCAGTACGGTTTCGACTACCGCTACCTTACCGCCCTTGAATCCGGGGAACAGAGCAACCACGTGGACACCATCCTGGCCCTCAAGCCCAAGGCCGTAGTCCTGTGGCCCGTTACCGGGGACGAACTGCGCAGCGCCGCCCAGAAGGTTATGGACGCCGGCGTCCCGCTTATCCTCTATGACCGGTTTATCGAAGGCTTCAGCCCCACGGCGGAAATTTCCGGGGACAACGTGGCCATCGGTGAAGGGGCCGGCCGTTACTTCAACAACTACTTTAAGGATCAGCTTGCCGGGGGCCAGGTAAACTACCTGGAATTTAAGGGCGACAGTTCCACGGTCCCTATGGAACGGACCAACGGCTTTCTTTCCACCGCGGACAAGAACTTCAACCTGGTCCAGTCTTTTGTAACCAACTGGAGCCAGCAGACCGCTATGGAACAGATGGAAAGCTACCTCAATACCCAGAGCATCGCGGAAATCGAATCCATCCAGGCCGTCTGGACCCATGATGACGAAATCGTCTTCGGCCTGGTCAACGCCATCAAAAACTACCGGGGCCCCGCCAAAATTAACATCAAACTTATCAACGGCGTGTCCGCCGGGGAAGGCTTCATGGACCTTTTTGAAAATTCCGGCCTGCCGGGAATAGACTTCATGACCTATACCTTCTCCCCCTCAATGGTCCGGGACGCCGTCGATCTCGGCTACGAAGCCCTCCAGGGCGGGACCCTGCAAAAGAGCTACAAGGTTCCCACCGAGATGATCGACGAGACCAACTACAGACCCTACATGCAAAGCGAGATCTACCGGGTCCGCTATAGCCTGTAGTATTACTGTGGAAATGTAAATTCCCCGCCGGTCCAGGCTGCCTGTGGAAACGCGGGCAGCCTTTTCTCTATCATGAGAAAACCATAAGGAAACAGCGATGCTGCTGGAAATGAAGAATATTTCTAAATCCTTCGGGCCGGTAAACGCCCTTAAAGATGTTTCCTTTACCGTAAAGCCCGCGGAAATTCACGGCCTTTTGGGGGAAAACGGCGCGGGAAAAACCACCCTGATGAATGTCCTGGCCGGGACCTTCGCCCAGGACAGCGGGGAACTGGTAATCAACGGCGCGCCGGTCCCCGGCATGAGCCCCCGGAAGTCCGCTTCCATGAAGATACGCTTTATCCACCAGGAACTAAGCCTCTGCAACGACCTCAGGGTATATGAAAACATGTTCCTGGGGGCGGAATTCTCCCATCCCGGGGGCTTTGTTAAAAATAAGGCCGAACTCAAACGGGCCCAGGAAGCGCTGGACTACATGAACACGGGGATCGACGCCGCCGGCCTGGTGGGGGACCTGGACACCGCCCAGAAACAGATGGTGGAAATCGCCCGGGCCCTGCTCTTCGATTCGGAACTCATCATCATGGACGAACCCACCACCGCCCTCAATGCCCGGGAAATAGAGAATCTTTTTGTGATGATGCGGCGCCTCCGTTCCCAGGGGGTCAGCTTCATCTATATTTCCCACAAGATGCCGGAGATATTTGAAATCTGCGGCGCCTACACGGTACTCCGGGACGGGGCCTTTATCCGGACCGGAAAAATCAGCGATATAAACGAGCGGGAAGCTACCGAACTCCTTATCGGCAGAAGTTTTACGGCCGCCCGGCTCAAGGAGCACAGCGCCCCTCCCTCCGGGGAAGTCCTGTTCCGGGCGGGAAAACTTTGCGGAACAACTTTCCGGGACGTTTCTTTTGATCTGCGCCGGGGGGAAGTGATCGTGGTTACCGGCCTCCAGGGTTCCGGCGCGGACGAGCTTGCCATGAGCCTCTTCGGGGCCAGTCCCATCAAGTCGGGGAGCCTCCATGCCGCCGGCCGGCCCCTCAACCTCAAGTCCATCCGCCATTTCATGCGCAGCGGGGTGGCAATGATACCCCGGAACCGGAAGGAGCGGGGCATTGTCCCGGACCTGAGCATCAGGAAGAATAATTCCCTGGCCTACTATGCCGCCAAACACCGCCGGTTTTTTATTTCCGGCAAGGAAGAACACCGCCGCTTTATGGTGAACAAGGCAAAGCTGGATATCCGCGCCGGAAGCGATACGGACCCCATTACTTCCCTTTCGGGGGGAAACCAGCAGAAGGTAATCCTTAGTAAATGGCTGGAGATTGACGCGGATGTTTACATCATGGACAACCCCACCCAGGGAATTGACGTGGGTTCCAAATACGCCATCTACCAGTTGATCAACCAAATGGCCGCCGCCGGGAAGTCCGTCATTGTTTTCAGCGCCGAGTACCAGGAAATCGATCAGGTGGCGGACCGCTGTTTTGTCATGTACAAGGGGAAGGTCAACGCCGTGCTTTCCCGGCGGGATTTTTCCGAAATCCGCATCATGGAATATTCCACCGGCGCGAACAGGGAGGCGCAGCATGAAACTGCCGTTTGACCGTGTTAAGGGCTTTGCAATTAAAACCTTTAAGGGGGGGAAACCGGACATTCCCTCTTTGTGGCGGATCATCACCACCGAGTACAGCCACTGGCTTAGCTTTTTGGTGCTCCTTGTGGTGGCGGTCATCGTCAGCCCCTCGTTCCTGGCCTGGGGCAACCTGAGCAACCAGTTTGTCCAGGGGGCCATTGTGGGGATCTGCGCTATGGGCATGAGCCTGGTGATCTCCGCAGGGATGATCGACCTCTCCGTCGGTTCCGCAGTGGCCCTTATCTCCGGCCTGGGGATCAGCGTCCTTAATTCCACGGAAAGCGTCCTGCTCTGTCTCCTTTTCTGCCTGGGGGCGGGGCTCATGGTGGGGCTTATCAACGGCATCCTCGTTACCAAGGGACGGATAGCCCCTTTCATCGTTACCTTGGCCGCCATGTCCGCCTGGCGCTCGGTGATCAACCAGTTGGGCCAGGGGGGCCCCTTTACCGTGTCCCGGGCCATGTACGATTCCTACCGGGCCGTCGCCGCGGACCGCCACTGGCTTATCCCGGACCGGCTGGACATCCCCAACCTGATGCTGTTTTTCGTGATCATCACCGTTATCACGATGATCCTCATGTCTAAAACCAAATTTGGGACCTATGTCTACGCCATCGGTTCCAACCAGCAGGCCGCCCGCCTTTCCGGCATCCCCGTGGACCGGGTCAAGACCCTTATCTTTGTCTATGCGGGGACTCTCTACGGCCTGGCCGCCTTCCTCCTGGGCTCCCGGCTTACGGCAATCCAGGCCGCCAGCGCGGGGACCGCCTATGAAATGGACGCCATCGCCGCCGTAGCCATCGGCGGCACCTCTATGGCCGGGGGCAAGGGCAAAATCATGGGAACCTTCCTGGGGGTCCTTATGCTCAGAATCATCAGCACCGTGCTGATCATGGCACGGGTCCCCCCTTTCCTCAACGGCCTGGTCCAGGGCATCATCATTATCATCGCCGTTCTGGCCCAGAACCGGCGGAAATAGCCCCGTTAGCCTATGTCCGGGCGCGTTCCCGGCCCGCTTCCCGTGGGGCAAAAAAAAGAAAAAACAAGGGAAAACCGGCCGGGCATAAAAAAACCCCCGAATGGGGGTTGAGAGATACAGGACTCGAACCTGCCACCTTCAGCTCCGGAGGCTGACGCTCTATCCAGATGAGCTAATCTCTCGTAGATTTCTAACGTGTCCACTATACCCCTACTTCAGGCCGACCGTCAAGCGGCCTTTTCCGGTGCTCCGGCGTTTTGGAACTGTTCCTATTGTCTTTTTTATCGAATTATAGTATTTTTTATCTATACAAGACAGGCGGCCTGAGGGGCGGGAATATCGGGTTTCAGCAAATTTGTGCGGGATTGTTATATTCAAAGTAACAGATTTTTGGGGGGGGCGCCCCCCCCCCCCGGGGGGGGGGGGTGGGTTTGGTGTGGGTGGAATGGAGGGCGGGTT
>JAIRXT010000261.1 GCA_031268125.1 Treponema sp.
TTCCGGGAAATTGTACTCTAATGTAACAAGGCTGCTGCAAAACCCAACCGGGTTTTACGTTCAGGCGATGGTTGATCCGGGGCTCCTGGCAGCCTGTTGCACTTGTATATTTTTTGCATATTTATGCAAAAATATTCGATAAATGGGCTGCTTTGGCAGTTTGTAAGGTAAAAATATTCACCTTTGTGAATATTTTTACTGTTTTATGCGCGAAGCGCAACAAACTGCTGGCAGTCCTGAGCACAAGACCCCAAGAAGGTTGTAGTGGAACCCATTATTTTAGCATCGGGATCCCTGAGGCGGCAGGAATATTTCCGCCTTATGGGACTCCCTTTTCGCATTATCCCTCCCCGGATCAACGAGGAGGCTGAGGAGGCCGGGGACCCCCGGAACTTTGCGGAAACCCTGGCAGTCCGCAAGGTAAAGAATGTCCTTGAACTTCTGAAGGGCAAAAATCCCGCCTGGGTCTGCGGCGCCGATACCCTTATTTCCGTAGACGGCGCCGTCTTCGGCAAGGCGGCAACCCGGGACGATGCCAAGCGGATGATCGAAACCCTCCAGGGCCGCTCCCACCAGGTCATCACCGCCGTGGCCCTGTACTCCGGCAAGGCCAACGCCACCGACTGCCGCTCGGTGGTGAGCGACGTGGCGTTCTGCCCCCTTTCCGAAAAACAGATTGAATGGTATCTGGACACCGGGGAATGGCAGGGCGTAGCGGGGTCCTACCGGATCCAGGGCCTGGCAAGCTGTTTTATCTCCGGCATCCGGGGCTCCTACAGTTCCATTGCCGGCTTGCCTCTGCACGAATTTTATGTCATGCTCAGGGAAAATGGTTACCCTTACGGGGCCTAAGATGAAAAGTTCGCAGCTTTTCACTTATTTTCCACCCTCCCCTGGCGGGGGGTGAGATACAGGGAAGGCGGATAAAAATCCTATGGTTTTCATACCTCCGGAATTTTCCTGACGGAAACCGGGGCGGAGGGGCCGGGAAGTTTTTGTCCGGGGAGTTTTCCACCGAAAACTCCGGGAGGAGGAGAATTGGCAGTAGTTACCATGAAGAGTCTGCTCGAATCGGGGGTGCATTTTGGCCACCAGGTAAAACGCTGGGATCCCCGGATGAAGAAGTACATCTTCGCAGAGCGCAACGGCATCCACATTATTGATTTACAGAAGACCATCCAGGCCATAAAAGACGCCTACGAAGCGGTCCGCAAAACCGTGGCATCCGGCAAGACGGTGCTTTTTGTGGGAACCAAGAAGCAGGCCCAGCAGGCCATCCAGAAAGAGGCCGAACGCTGCGGCATGTTCTACGTAAACAACCGCTGGCTGGGGGGCATGCTTACCAACTTCGTTACGATTAAAAAATCCCTGCTCCGGCTTAAGAAACTGGAAAAAATGGAAGTGGACGGGACCTTTGAAAACCTCACCAAGAAGGAAATAGCCTCCCTGAACAAGGAACGGGCGAAGCTCCAGAAGAACCTGGGGGGTATCAAGGAAATGAAGGACCCGCCGGGAATCCTCTTCATCATCGACACCCGCAAAGAATCCATCGCGGTCGCCGAAGCCCAGCGGATGGGCATCCCGATTGTGGCGGTGGTGGACACCAACTGTAATCCCGACGGGATCAATTACCCCATCCCCGGCAACGACGACGCCATCCGGGCGATTACCCTTTTTACCCAGATTATCGCCAACGCCGTGGTGGAAGCGGACAACGAAGTGGGCCTTAAAATCATCGAAACCCTGGGGGACGAGGAGGAGAGCATGGAAGATATCATGACCGACGCCTCCAAAAAAGAAGAAGACCAGGAGATCGACATTGCAAGTTATGCCACCGGCGGCGATCCCGCAGCGCCCGGCCAGGAATCTCACGCGGAAGCGGACGAAGAAGACCAACTGCCGGTGGATGTGGACAAGGTTTACGGGGACAACCAGTAGACTTTACGGCCTGCCGGAATAAAAATTCCGGCTTTTGCAGAATCGTACACCCAAAGGAGTTATGATATGGCTGTTACCGCGGAAGAAGTAAAACGGCTCCGGGAAAAAACCGGGGCGGGAATGATGGAATGTAAAAAAGCCCTGGTAGACACCGGCGGCGACTTTGCACAGGCCGAAAAACTCCTCAAGGAAAAGGGGCTTGCGGCGCTGGAAAAACGCGCAGGCCGGGCAACCAACGAGGGGAAGATCTTCGTCAGGATCAAAGACAACACCGCCGTCCTGGTAGAACTGGCATCGGAAACGGACTTTGTGGCCCGGAACCCGGACTTTATCGCGCTGGGCGGACAGATCGCCGAAAGGGCACTGGACAAGGGATACACCGAAATTAACGATGAACTTTCCACCCTGGTTCAGGATCTGGCCACCAAGATCCGGGAAAACATGAGCCTCAAACGGATCAAGGTAATCAAGGCCGGGGCCGGCGAATACCTTACCCAGTACATCCACGGGGACGGCAACATCGGCGTGGTGGTCAAGCTGGGTTCCGGCCGGGAGGATCTGTTCGCCGGGAAGGATGCGCAGGACTTTGCCTTTACCATCGCCCTTCATATTGCGGCGTTCAACCCCCTGGCCCTCAGCCGGGACAAGATCGACGGAGCCTGGATCAAGGAACAGGAAGAGATCTTCCGCAAGCAGATGGAAGGGGATGAAAAACTGGGCAAGATGCTGGAAACCAAACCCGATCAGTTTGAAAAAATCCTCCAGGGCAAGGTAAACAAGTACCTCCAGGAAATCTGCCTCCTCGAACAGGGCTATGTAAAAGACGAAAAACTCACCGTTGCCAAGGCGCTGGAAAATTACGGCAAACAAGCGGGAACCGTGATTACCGTACAGGATTACGTGTATTTTAAGGTAGGGCAGTAATGCACCAGGTACTCAGTGCCTGTGAAGACCGGATGAAGAAAACCCTCGCCAGTCTTAAAGACGGGTTTACCGCCTTTAGGACCGGCCGGGCTTCCGCTTCCCTGTTCGATAAGATCCGTGTTGATTACTACGGGAACAAGTCCCCGTTAAACCAGGTAGCCAATATCTCCGTTCCCGAAGCCCGGCTCATCGTGATTCAGCCCTGGGACAAGAACCTAATCGGGGAAATTGAAAAGGCAATCCGCTCATCGGAACTTTCGCTGAACCCCAGCAATGACGGCAAGGTGATCCGTATCGCCATACCCCCCCTTACGGAGGACAGGCGCAAGGAACTGGCCAAACAGGCCAAAAACCAGACGGAACAGGGCCGGGTGGCGGTGCGAAACATCCGCCGGGACGGGAACGACGAGCTTAAAAAACTCCTTAAAGACGGAAAGCTGACCGAAGACGAGGAGGCCAAGCACGGGGAGGAACTGCAAAAGCTTACCGATAGTTATATCGAAAAGCTAAACCAGGCGCTTGAAGAAAAAGAAAACGAAATATTCGAGCGGTAATCCCATGAATACGCACACAGCCTTTCCCGCCCATGTGGGAATTATCATGGACGGGAACGGGCGCTGGGCAAAAAACCGCGGCCAACTCCGGACCCAGGGACAC
>JAIRXT010000052.1 GCA_031268125.1 Treponema sp.
AATATTCGAGCGGTAATCCCATGAATACGCACACAGCCTTTCCCGCCCATGTGGGAATTATCATGGACGGGAACGGGCGCTGGGCAAAAAACCGCGGCCAACTCCGGACCCAGGGACACCTGGAAGGGCTTAAAGCGGCAAAGCGGATTGTCAAGGCCGCCGCCGACAGGGGAATATCCTATTTGACCCTGTATACCTTTTCCACCGAAAACTGGAAGCGCGAAGCGGAAGAGGTAAACTTTATCATGGCCCTGGTCCGGCAGTACCTGCGGGGCGAACTGGATTTTTACCGGGAAAACGGCATCCGTATCCGCCACACCGGGGACGCCGCCGGTCTCCCCCGGGACATTGCGGAAGAACTGCAGCGGGCAGGTGAGGACACCCGGAATTTTACCGGTATGCAGGTTATCCTGGCCCTGAACTACGGCGGCCGCGACGAGATTGTCCGGGCCGTAAACCGGGCGCTCAGGGAAAACCGGGTTCCCTCCCCTGCGGAAAAATCCGGGACGGGCGAAACCGGTTTCACGGAAGCCCTGCTCCACGCGTGCCTGGATAACCCCGACATTCCGGACCCGGACCTGATCATCAGGACCGCCGGGGAATTCCGCACCAGCAACTTCCTGCTTTGGGAAGGGGCCTACGCGGAGTATTACATCAGCGATAAATTCTGGCCCGACTTTAACGGTGAAGACCTGGAAACAGCCCTGGCCCGCTACGGAAGCCGGGAGCGCCGCTACGGGGGACGGGGGACGGCATGAAAAAAATAATCCCGCGTCTTCTTATTTTTATTATCGGACTCCCCCTGATCGCCGGGATCGTCCTGTTCCTCCCCTACCGCAGCCACCTGGCAATGAACATCACGGTAATTCTGTTTACCGCCTTGGGGGCGCTGGAGTTTGCCGCCATCCTCGGGAAACAGGGCATTGCCATCCACCCGGCGGAGGCGCTGATTTTGGGAATTCTGGGACCCCTTTCCCTTACGATAAATAGCAGCTTCGGCGTCGAAATTCCGATCCTCCCCCTTGTGTACATTCTGGGGGCCTTTTGGCTCCTGGTATCCCGGGTCTTCGGTTCCACGGAAAAACTTACCGCCTATACGGTCAGGACCGCCGCAGGCTTTTCCGTGATGATCTACCCGGGGCTGTTTATGGCCTGGATAGTACGGATGACCATGTTCCCCGGCGCGGGAAGGGTGATCCTGGCCTTCCTCCTCATGGTCTTTGCCAACGATTCGGCGGCCTGGGCCGCGGGGATGCTCTTCGGCAGGAACTCCCGGGGTATTATCAGCGCCAGCCCCAACAAGAGCATCCAGGGGTTTGCCGGCGGCATCATTGCGTCAATCCTGGTCGGCGCGGGGGCGGACATTTTTCTTGGGGATGTTTTTGCAGCAAACCGCCTGCCCCGGATCACGGCGGGGATTCTTACCGGTTTCTGTACCGCCGTTGCCGCGTCCCTGGGGGATCTGGCGGAATCCGCATTAAAACGCAGTTCCGGCATCAAAGATTCGGGGAATCTTATCCCCGGCAGGGGCGGGGTACTGGACACCATCGATTCCATTTCCCTGGCCGCGCCGGTATTCTACCTGCTTTACCAGATCTTCTATACCTAACAGTCCGGGGGGAACCGTGAAAAAAAGACTGGCGATTTTGGGGGCTACCGGCTCCATCGGCCGGGCCGCTCTGGATGTGGTCCGCGCCGGCCAGGAAGATTTCGAGATTGTTCTGCTTTCCGCCCATACCGGCGCCGCCGCCCTGGAACGGCTGGGGACCGAATTCCCCGGGGCCGCCCTTGTCCTTTGCGGGGAAGGCCCGGCAGGGCCGCGGATCCGCCGGGGCCGGGAGGCCCTGCCGGACGCCATTGGGGAGGCCGGGGCGGATATTACCCTGAACGGGATTGCCGGAGCGGCGGGACTCCTTCCCTCTCTGGCGGCCCTCCGCGCCCGTTCCGCCCTGGCCCTGGCAAACAAAGAGACGGTGGTTTTGGCCTACCCCCTGGTCAAGGCTCTGGCGGAAGAACAGGGGGTTCCCGTCATCCCGGTGGATTCCGAACATGCAGCGGTTTTCAGGCTTCTGGAAGCCCACGGCCGGGACCGGGTCCGGGAGATCATCCTTACCGCTTCCGGGGGGCCCTTCCGCCGCCACAGCCTCCGGCAGCTTGAAAAGGTTACGGTCCGGGAAGCCCTGGATCACCCCACCTGGAGCATGGGCCCCAAGATCACCGTGGATTCCGCCACAATGGCGAACAAGGGCCTGGAACTCATAGAGGCGGTACGCCTTTTCGGCATGGAACCGGACCGGGTAAAGGTCGTTATCCACCCCCAAAGCGTGGTACACTCCCTTATTCGTATGGATGACGGGGCCCTCTACGCCCAGTTGTCCCGGCCGGACATGCGGCTTCCCATCCGGGAGGCCCTCTACTGGCCGGAACTTTCCCCCTTCCCCTTTGGGGATCTGGACCTTCCGGGGCTTCACCTGGACTTTGAAGCGCCCGATGAAGAACGCTTCCCCATGCTGCCCCTGGCCGCCGAGGCGGCCCGCCGGGGGGGCCTGTATCCCTGCGCCTACAATGCCGCCAACGAGGAGGCGGTGGAGGCTTTCTTTCAGGGCCGCGCCGGTTTTCTTGATATACCTGCGATAGTCCGTTATGTTTTGGATCGGGACTGGGAAGGTGAGCTTAGTTTAGAATCAATCACGGAAGCGGACGGAAGATCCCGTAGAATCGCCGCCTCCCGAATAGGTGGATAAGATGTTGTGGAAAATAATACTTGGGTTTGCCGGACTGGGAATCGTGGTCTTTGTCCACGAATTGGGGCATTTTCTTGCCGCCCGGCTGGTAGGCATTGACGTGGAAGCCTTTTCCATCGGCTGGGGAAAGCCCATTTTGAAGAAGAATATCCGGGGAATCGAGTACCGTATCGGCCTGTTCCCGCTGGGCGGCTACTGCAAAATGAAGGGAGAGAACGAATTCCAGGAGGCGTGGGAGAAGAAGCAGGATTCAATCACCCCGACTCCGGGCAGCTTTTTCGGCGCCGGTCCCTTCCGCCGCATTCTGGTTTCATTTGCCGGCCCCTTTTTCAACCTGATCTTTGCGGCACTGGTCTTTGCCGTTATCTGGGGCATGGGTTTTGAAGTAAACACCCTGGAAAACCGGATCATCCTGGCCTCCGACATCAGCCCCGGTGAAACCTACCCCGCGGACGGAGCGGGACTCAGGACCGGCGACAGGATTCTCGCGATCAACGGCAGTGAAACCCCCTATTACCACGATGTAAGGGAGAATATTGCGATAAATCCCGGCAAAAACCTCTCCCTTGTGGTGGACCGGGGGGGGGAACGCCTTGATATTTCGATAAAACCCGATCTGGATAAGCAGACGGGGGCCGGAAAAATCGGGGTCTTCTTCTGGACCAACCCGGTACTGGACAATGTTACGGGCCCCGCCGCCGCCGCGGGCCTTCAAAGCGGCGACCGGATTCTCCGGGTAAACGGCGAGGATATTCCCCATACTATGGCCCTGACGAAAATTCTGGAGGGACAGCCCCCTAGTTTAAAGCTGGACTACGAGCGGAACGGACAGCGGGGGGAAACCACGCTGATCCCCGCCTATACCGAAACAGGGATGGAACTTGGTTTAAGTTACCGCAGCCTTAAATACCGGGCGCCGCCCCTTTCCCTTCCCGGGGCACTGTACCGGGGTATCCGGGAAACGGGGAAAACCTTGGTAGTATCCCTGGAAAGCCTTGCCCTGCTCTTTAAGGGGATCGATCTGACCCAGGCCGTGTCCGGCCCCCTGCGGATCACCTACATGGCCGGGGATATTGCCGCCGAAGGCTTTGCGGAAAGTATCGGCACAGGTTTCAGCTCCCTGGCCAACTTCCTTGCCCTTATCTCCATCGCCCTCTGTGTAATGAACCTGCTTCCCCTGCCGGTGCTGGACGGGGGAGCCATTGTTCTTTATCTAATCGAGGCGATTAAGCGGAAACCCCTTCACCCCCGGGCCATAAGCGCCTTCCAGACCGTGGGGGTGGTGTTTATCTTCGGGCTTTTGATTTTTGCCGTCTTTGGCGATATTCTGTACCTGGTCCGCCGTTGATGAAATTCCCCTGCCTTATCGCGCTCTTTTTTGCCCTGCTTACCGTTCCGGGCAGGGCTGCCGCCCAGGACCGCCAAGAAAACCGGCTTTGGGTATTTCAGGATATTATCCCCGGCTCACACCGGGGACACGTAACCTGCATCCAGTACGACGGGGAGCGGATCTTAAGCGCCGGTGAAGACGGTTTTCTGGAAATATGGGATCAGAGGCAGGCGGTTTTGCGTTTCCAGATCAGCCGCCTCCCCATTTCCGCTATGGCCGTCCGGCCGGGGAAAACCCAAATCGCCTGTATAGAAACCGACGATCTGGGTCAATACCGCATTTCCGCCTGGGACTACGGGACCCTTGCAAACCTTTTTACCCTGCGTTTCCGGGACCCGGTCCAGAGTATCGGGTATTCCGCGGGGGGAACCTACCTTATCATTTCCCGTTCCGGCAGTACGGGCATTGTCCTGGCGGACAGCGAAACCGGGGAACTGCTTCTCGATCCCCGCAATATCCCCGGAGAATTCCCCCTGTCCACCGGTTTTGCCGCCGTAGGCCGTACCGAACAGGTCATGCTGACCTACTCCCCCGCGGGGCTTCTTTCCTACTGGGAACTACAGACCGGCGGTGGCCTGCATCTTGTCCCCTCCCTTGGCGGTTCCTCCGCCCCCCTGAATTTCAGCGTTCCCCCCAACATCAATTCCCCGGTCCTCTTTGGAAACAACAGGTTTTTTGCGGGTTTTGACCGGGAAGGGCTGGTAATCCTGCGGGCCGACACGGGCGCCGAACTGGCAAGGGATAGTTCCATTACGCGGGGAAAGCTGGCCGCCCTTGGGGGTGAACTGTACTGTCTGCCGGACACATCCGCGGATACGGCCGGCGGGATTACCAGGATCAGGATGAACAATACCGACCGCATTGAACGGCGGGAATATTTCCCCATTCCTGCCGCCATGACCGTCAGCGCCATGCTGCCTTTTTCCGGCGGAACCGGGACAGGCTCCCGGCTTATCCTTGGCACCGCGGAAGGGGAATTACTCGTGGCGGATCTGCGGTTCTCCCTGTCCGCTGCCCGGAAACTGACGACAAAAGCGCAGACAGAGATACCGGAAATCGCCGTGGGAAACAAAACCATCGCTTTTCTAGCCGGGGGGCTGGGCTATATTCCGCTGGACTTTCTGGAACTAAAAAACGGGGACACCCTGAACATGGAAAATCCGGGGGCCTATACCCGGATTGGCGCCGCGGGGAATGTCCGGCTTCCGGATCCCGCGGGGGCCGGGGAACCGGCGGATCGCTTCCTGCTCTGGCAGGATGAGTCTCCCCTCCCCTTTCCCGCGATCCGCTCCCCGTCGGGAGAAGACCAGGTTCTTTCGATCCCGGCGAATGCAAACCAGGGGAACCGGCCTTCCGGTCCGCAAGGTTCTTCCCGCTTCCCCCTCAGTTCCGTATCGGTACTGGAAGACCAGGGGCTGTTTCTTGATACGGGAGGGAACATCACGGTGCTGTCCCTGACGGACGGCAGGGGGCTTTATGCCGAATCCTTTACCGGCGCTATGGATGCGGCCTTTATCGATCGGGACAACATTGTCCTGGGGCGTAACGCCCCGTTTTCCCTGGGGGCCGCGGCGCCTTTCCTTAAAATTGATATAAAAACCGGCGAAACCGTCCCCATTCCCTACCCCGCGGCGGTGGGGGTCCAGGTATACCGGGGCGCTGCCGGCAGGATCTACGGAGTAACGGTAGAAAATACGCAGGACAGCCTGCAAACAGCCATTATCAGTCTGGACACCAGGGAGGGTATCTATTCACCGGTACTTGTGGAGTACAACGGTGAAGATACCCGTCTCAGCATTGCGGAAGCCGACGGCTTTCTTGCCTCCAACATGGGTGGGGATCAGGCCGGCATCTACGCCCCCTGGGGTACCGTCAACATGGAACGGGGGCCGGGCCTGCCCCT
>JAIRXT010000271.1 GCA_031268125.1 Treponema sp.
GCATGGACTCTCCTATAAAAACTAGTACCCTGTAAACGCTAAATGAAGCGGAAGGCCCTCTGGGTCGGGGATTTGCCCCAGATGCTACATTGCTGCAATTTAGTGTTTACAGCCTACTAATATCAGCCCGGCTGGTACCGGCTTAGCGCCGGAATTTAAGGGTATCCAGCGATGAATCCCCCCGGGTAAAGCTGAACCAGAGCTCCCGGGAGGTATTTTCCCGCAGCAGCCGGTAGAAACTCTGCAAATCCCGTACCGTCTCGCCGTTGATACCGGTAATCAGATCCCCCCGTTTAAGACCAATCACCTCCGCCGGGCTGTCCGCCAAAACCTGGGCGGCAATAAGCCCCTGGACGTTGTTGTTCAGGCTAAAGGCGCTGCGAACCTGCTCGGTAACCGGCACGACCAGTACGCCGGGCCACAGTTTCTTGTTATTGGCCGCCACCTCGTCGGTCCGGGCCTCAATGCGGACCTGAAGGTCCTGGACGGCGCCGCCGCGGATCACCGTAAAGGCGGCCCGGTCTCCGGCCCGTAGATCCCCTACCATCCGGGAAAGAGTCGTGGAATCCCGGGCTTCCCTGCCGTCCACGTGGGTAATTATGTCGCCGGGCTTAATGCCCCCCTTGTCCGCCGGGGAGTCGATAAAGACCTGGGATGCCAGGGCACCCCGTTTCCCCTCCGCCGACAGGGCCGTAAGCATCTCCCGGTCAGGATCGGTCAGTGAAACCCCCAGCCAGCCGTAAATAGCGCTGCCGGAGCTGATAAAGTCGTCAATAGCCCGCTTGGCGTTGTTGATGGGAATGGCGAAGCCCAGGCCCACGGAACCGCCGCTGGAACTGTTGCTGGCAATCCAGGTGTTGATGCCTATCACTTCCCCGCGGATGTTCACCAGGGCCCCACCGGAATTCCCCGAGTTGATGGAAGTATCGGTCTGGATAAAATCGTTGATATTGCCCGCAGGCCCCCCCGTGCGGCCCACCGCGCTGACAATCCCCATCGTTACCGAGGACATAAAGCCCAAGGGGTTCCCCACGGCAATAGCCCAGTCCCCAACCCGCACGGCGTCCGAATTCCCCAGCACGGCCACGGGGAACTGATCGGCCGTTTTGATGGACACCATAGCAAGGTCCTTGCGGTCATCCCGGCCCACCAGTTCCGCCGGGTACACCGTTCCGTCAAAGGCGACCAGGGAAATTTCCGTAGCCCCTTCCACCACATGGTTGTTGGTAAGGACGTAGTAAGTATCCCTGTCATGCCGTACCACAATCCCCGATCCCATACCCTGGGAACGGTATTCCCGCTCCTGACTCCGGGAATCCGGCGCCCCTTCCTGGGGGCCAAAGAAAAATTCCCAGGGAATGCCGGGATAACTGGGAGTCTGCTGCCTGCGGACCGCCACGGTTTGAATCTCCACCACCGAAGACAGCACCTTATCCGCCACGGAACGGAAGGCGGTTTGGAGCTCTTCGGCCGTCTCCAGGGCGCTTTCCGGGATAATTACCGGGTTTTCCTCCGCCAGAACAACTTTGTTGGACCCGGGGGTAGAACAGGAAAACGAAAGGAAGGCCAGGGAAAAGCCAAAAATGACCCCCACCAGGACCAGATTAAAGACAAAAAGATTCTTTGAAGACAGCCTTTTCGTAAGATTCATCGCCGTACACTCCATGATTCAGATTTATTATAATGCAGGGCCCCATTCTCAAGCCTCATATATAAAAAATAATAAAATCCCGCCAAAAGTTACAACGGAATAACCGGACAAATTCCAAAAGCGTAAAACATCCTTGTTATGAAGATAATCTATTCCAAAGGGTCCGTCAAAATTTCCGTATGATCCTTGAAAATCGCCACCGTATGTTCCCAGTGGGCGGAAACCTTGCCGTCCGCGGTAACCACCGTCCAGTCGTCTTCCAGAATCTCCACGTCCCCCGTACCCAGGTTGACCATCGGCTCTATGGCGATGACCATGCCGGCGCCCATCCGGGGATTGGGCCCGTGGGGATAGTTGGGAACCTGGGGGTCCTCATGGAGTTCCAGCCCCACCCCGTGGCCGCAAAACTGGTGTACCACCCCGTAGTTCCCGGCCCGGGCGCTGACGGCCCGGCCAATCTGGAGCAGCCGGTCCCCGGCCTTGGCCGCGGCAATCCCCTGGTACAGGCAGTCCCGGGTAGCCGCATTCAGCGCGTGGATCTCCGCCGCCGCCTGCCCCGCCTCCACCGTAACCGCCTGGTCGCTGATAAAGCCCTCCAGATCGATGCCGCTGTCCAGGGAAACCAGGTCCCCTTCCCGGATTTTCCGCTTTCCGGGGATACCGTGGATAACCTCGTTGTTGATAGAGACGCAAAGGGCCGCGGGATAGGGATTTTTCCGGGGTCCGTAACCCAGGAACGCCGGCCTGCCCCCGGCCTTTTTTATCCAGTCCCGGACCCAGCGGTCCAGGTCTATGGTCATAACCCCCGGCTTTACCAAGGGCATTAACTCCCGGTACATTGCGGAAAGAAGCTTACAGGACCGGCGGATCCCTTCGATTTGTTTGTCGTTTTTCAGGCGTATCATATCGGCATCATCTTATACGTTTAACTTCTGCCGGAGCCGGGAGGCATTGGGGAGCCCCGGATCCCGCCGCAGCGCCTCCCGGATAATGGACTGGGCCGAAGCCTCGTCCCCCATCTTCAACAGAGTTTCCGCCATAGAACGGAGCCAGCGGGCCTCGTCCCGGGGGGAAAAGCCCAGTTCCAAAAGCGTCTCCAGGCAGTCAACCCACAACTCGTCCCCCACCCCGGCCCGCAGCCTCAGCCGCACCAGTTCCTTCAGGAAACCCTCGATATCGTCCATAAAGTGCTTAAAATACGGCTGCCGCCGTTCCTCCCGGACCAGGGCGGCCAGCAGTTCAAAGGCCTCGTAGCAGCGGCCCCGTTTGTCCAGTTCCTCCGCCAAAAGGTACACACAGTCCATCCAGTCTTCCCGGTCCAGGTAACGGTCCATCGGAAAATCCAACGCCCCGGAACGGTCCCATACGGCAAGGGCCGCGTCTTCTTCCAGGTGGAGCAGTTCAAAAAAAACCAGCTTGGCCCGGCTTGCCGGATCATCGGACTGCTCCCGCAGCCAGGAACGGTAATCAAAATCGATTTTTTTAATAAAACGGCCGTAAGCCCGGTCGTATTCGTAGCGGCGGTCCCGGTCGGAAAGCACCGCGTAGGCGGTAAGGAGCTTCCGCATCTCCCCTTCCGCCTCTTTTCCTGCAATGTCGGGGTGCAGCCGCTTGGCCTTGTTCCGAAAAGCCCGCTTAATCTCCTGGGTAGAGGCATTTTCCCGGACATTCAGAACAGTGTAGTAATTGGTCATGAAAAAACGCCGCCGGCAGGGGATTCAGGATCCAATACGCTTCCCCAAGGCTTCCGCATGGGCCGGATTCAATAATATATCGCTCCAGTTTACCCGCATCCCCTCTTTTTCCATAGCTTTCATCACATTAAACAGGGTCCTGCCGGTAAAAAGACCCGACTTTTTTATAAAAGCGGCGCTGCGCTTTCCCCCCAGACCGCTTCCCGCCCCAAGAACCCTGGACAGCGCGTCGGGAAGCTTGCCGGAAAAATACCCGATAGACTGGGCCACCACCACCACGTATTCGTAACCGGGGAGCCGCATCCCGTCTTCGGTCCAGGCATCCACCACGTCCACCCGGTGCCCCATAGATTCCATACCCTTCGCCAAGCCGCTGACATAAGCGGGAATCCCCTCCCGCTGCCGCGGCGCACTCACAATCGCAATCCTCATAATATCAACCCCGCATTAGGCCTGCTTGTAAATTTGATCGATCCCCGGTTCCTTAACCAGCAGCACAGAACATTTGGCGCTTACCATAATTTCCCGGTGATTATGACTAATAATATCCCGGGTGCTCCGGTCCTTCTCCCAACCGCCCAGGACAATAAGATCCGCCTTTTTGTCTTCCGCCGCCGTTAGAATTTCCGTAGATACGGCTCCCCGGCGGATCTCCCGTTCTATTTTAACCCCCTTGGCCCGGGCCAGTTCCTCTACAAAAGAAAGGTAGCGTTCCCCGTTGGCCTCCAGACTCCGCTCGTAGTCCAGGCTTTCCTCCTGAATAAAAATCTTGCTCAGCGTAAGCTGCCGGATAGTGGCCGTATCCACCACGTAGACCGCCGTCATCCTGCAGCGGTAGAGCTTGGACATGACAATGGCGTATTTAGCGGCCAGAATCGACGCATCCGAACCGGTAACGGCCACAACGATGTGGGAAATAATAGGTTTTATCATTCGGCGCCGGCCTTCCTTTTCAACAATTTACTGGTAAAAAATGAATCCCGGTCCCGTTCTTCCAGGGCCGCCTCAATATAGGTCTTGGTCTCCCTGGCGTTGGGAATAACCATCTTTTCCAGCGCATTCACCCGCCGCTGAGTCTTCCGCAGTTCCCGGGCAAGCCGCCAGGCGATGGTTCTTACCGCCGCAAGACCGGTACATATCTTAAGCAATTGGAAAAATTCTAGCACGGTTTCATCACATTCGGCAAACGAATTCGCCGGGGAGTATTTAAGTTCGGCGCCCGGCATGCGGATCTCCAGCCCCGGCAGAGTCATTCCCGCCGCCGTAACCCGCTTTTCCTCCAGCTCAAAACGGTAATGAATATCCCGGGAAAGCCGGTCCGCCCGCTCCCTGCCCACGGCAATCAGCATCCGCTTTAAGGCCGGATACGCCGTAGCCGCCCGGGCGTCCAGGTCCCGTTCCAGCAGCTTCACCTGCTCCACCTGCTGCATCAACTCCATCACCAAAAGCTCCCGCTTCTGCTCCAGCAGATCATAGCCTTCTTCCGCCGTAGCAAGCCGCTCCTTTACACGGATAAGGTTACTTTTAGTCGGGGCCAACGCTTCCCGGGCCATGGAAACTCCTTATTACAGGGCCTGTCGCAAAATTTCAGTTTTGCAGCCTGTATGACGAAAAACTGCAAGAGCCTATTAAAATCAAGGTAGCTGGACAGGCAAAGCCTGTCTCCCAAAAACTGAAGTTTTGGGAAAGCCCCGCCGGTTACAAAATAACCGATTTTATGACCGGCCCACTACCTATTAGATTAACAAAAACCACGAATTTTTAACAGACCCCGCACCGGCTGTTCAGCAATTTTACTTTTACAAGAGCTTGTCCAAAACTAACCGGGTTTTGGACAAACTCAATTTTCGATGGAAAAGACGCCTATAAAATCATCAGGGGTCCTGCCGGCTGGAAAAATCCGGGGCCCCAACCCCAGATTCTTTCCACCGGCACCCCCTGTTACATTTTTCGGGCGTCTTTTCTCCCCCTAAAAAACTAACATTGCTTAACAAGGGGGTTAATCAAGGTAAAAAATGGTCAAATGGTGAACGGTAATTCCGGGTAATACCCGCGGGAACGTCGTCATTTGACCATTTTTTGGTTGAACAAGGGGGTTTTTTCGCTAAAAGTAAAATTGCTGCTGCCTGTTTTTTTACGGGGGATGGAAAATTCGAACCCAAAAGGCTTAAAACTGCCCTTTGCTGACAGGCCGCTAGCGGTACTCAACCGGAAAGACCATGCGATCCCTGGTCAACACCGTCTCCGGGAAAATTTCCTGGGCCTCCCTTAAAAGCTGCTTCAAGTCGTAGTCGGTGTAGCGGGGGCTGTAG
>JAIRXT010000071.1 GCA_031268125.1 Treponema sp.
ATGTACCAAACCCTTTTCTATTCCGGGGGCCCGGCAGTTCTTTACCCCCCCCCCCCCCCCCCCCAGGGCGAAAGCGTTTACTTTCCGAACATGAAAAAAATGCTTATGCGGTAATAAATAATGATGAAAATATACGGTTAAACAGTTCATCAGGAGGAATATTTAGCCTGCTGGCCGAAGAAACGATAAAAGAAAACGGCATTGTTTTTGGGGTTCAATTTTCTGAAGATTTTTCGGTGGAACATGGATATACCGATAACGTGAAGGGGATAGAAAAATTTCGCGGATCAAAATATGTCCAAAGCAGGACAGGCGAAGCATATAAAAAATGTAAAATATTTCTGGAAGAAGGCAGACAGGTTTTATTTTCCGGAGTACCATGCCAAATAAGCGGATTAAAAACATTTTTGGGAATGGAATATCGTAATTTACTGAGCGTTGATTTAATATGTAAGGGCGTTCCGTCACCAAAAGTATGGGAAAAATATTTAGACTATATAAAAACAAAGTACAAATCGGAAATAGAAGGAATAAGCTTTCGATGCAAATATTACGGATGGTATAAAAAATCAATAGAAATAAAATTTAAAAATGGAAAAGTGTATAGGGCGCTAAACGGAAAAGACGCCTATATGAAGATGTTTGGGAATTCAATCAACCTAAGACCGTCATGTTATCAGTGTAAATATAAAACACTGGAAAGAGAAGCGGATATAACGATAGCGGATTTTTGGGGGATACATGAAATATGCCCTGAAATGTATGATGAAAAAGGGACATCACTGGTTATCGTGCATACGGAAAAAGGAGAAAAAGCATTTAATAATATAAAAGAAAAAACCAGAATAAAGAAAGTGAAAATAGAGGACGCAATAAAATACAATCAGAATATAATAAAATCGGTAAAAGAACCGGATAAACGGAAATTATTCTTTGAAAAATTGGAAAAGATGCCGGTTGAAAAACTGGTAAAAAAGTATGTCGATGATCCCCTCATAATAAGAGGCTATAGGTTTGGGAAGCGGTGTATAGGGAAAATAAAACGGCTGATTGTAAAACACGGGCACTAACACTCCTCCGCGTAATAAAAACGCCGCTATGAGGCCCTGCCCCTTGTGCGTTTTGGCCTTTCCTGCTAGGTTTTATTAAACGGATTATGAAGGGTTATAACAACTACGGGATTTTTTTTAATTGCAGCGGACGGGGTTCCGGGCAGAACTGGTCCGGGGCAGTACATTTGTTATTTTTTGGGAAAGCCGCCTTTGGGCGGCTTTTTTTATGCACAAGGAGGAACGATGATCGAAGGCCGGTCTCTGGTGGAACCGGGGGATTTTACCCTTGAGGAGATGGAGGATCTTTTTAATCTGGCGGAGCGGATTGAAGGGGACAGGGGCTTTCTCCGGGAAAGCTGCCGGGGGAAGGTGCTGGCCGTCATTTTCTTTGAGCCCAGTACCCGGACCCGCCTTTCCTTTGAGGCAGCGATGCTGCGGCTGGGGGGGAGCTGTCTGGGTTTTGCGGAACCGGGGTCCAGCTCTGCCGCCAAGGGGGAAAGCCTGGCGGATACGGTGCGGACCGTGGCCTGCTATGCGGACCTTATTGTCATGCGGAACCCCAAGGAGGGGGCGGCCCTTCTGGCTTCCCGCTACGCCGATGTGCCGGTAATCAACGCCGGGGACGGCGGCCACCATCATCCAACCCAGACCTTGACGGACCTTTTGACCATCCGGCGGCTGCGGGGGGCGGGCAGGAGTCTTAACGATGCGGTGCAGGGCCTGACGGTGGGATTTTGCGGGGACCTGAAATTCGGCCGCACGGTTCACTCCCTGGCAAAGGCCCTGGCCCGCTATAAAAACCTAAACATGGTTTTTATCTCCCCCAACGAACTGAAGGTTCCCGGGTACATTACCCGGCTCCTGGAACAGCAGGGTATTCCCTACCGGGAGACGGCGAATTTTGAAGAGGCCATGCCCAGCCTGGACGTGTTGTACATGACCAGGGTACAGCGGGAACGTTTTTTTAACGAGGAGGATTATATCCGCCTTAAAGATACCTATGTACTAAGTCCCGATAAGCTTGAGGGGGCCAGGAAGGACCTTATCATCCTCCACCCCCTGCCCCGGGTCAACGAAATATCCGTTGAGGTGGATGCGGATCCCCGGGCGGCGTACTTTAAGCAGGCCAAGTACGGCATGTATGTCAGAATGGCCCTGATTTCCGGCGTTTTGGGGGTGGATCATGCTTAACATTGACCAGATAAAAAACGGCATCGTCATCGATCATATCAAGGCGGGGCTGGGAATAAAAATATTCAACTGGCTGGGCCTGGACAGGGCCCCCTACGGAGTGGCTTTTGTGGTAAACGCCAATTCCAGGGAGATGAAAAAAAAGGACATTATCAAGATCGATAACACGATCAGCATTAATTTTGATGTTCTGGGCCTTATCGATCCCAACATTACGGTGAACGTTATTGAAAACGAAGTGATCACCAGAAAGATCAAGCTTAAGCTTCCTGAACGGGTAGAAAACGTGCTGATCTGCAAAAACCCCCGGTGTATCACCTCTACGGAACATTACGTTCCCCATATTTTCCACCTGGAAAACCCCCGGCAGCGGACTTACCGCTGCGAATACTGCGATGAGGTTACGTCCGCGGGGGACTTCCGCTGAAACAGCCCGAACCGCCCAAAGGGCGCTCCTTGTTTTTTGTGCTTGCCTGCCCGCAACCGCTACAGCTCAAAAAATTCATGCAGGAACAGGGCCGCCGCCTGGGCTACGTTCAGGCTTTCGATGTTTCCGGTGCCGGGGATTCTGACCAGGGCGGAGCATTGTTCTTTTACCGCCGCGGGCAGCCCCGTTTCCTCGTTCCCCACGACAAGGGCAATGCCGGGACGGCCTTTAACGCCCAGCGCGGCCCCCCGGTCTTCGATAAGGCCCCCCAGGTCCCGGATACGCAGACGGGCCCGGGGTTCCGCCCCAATGGTAACGATCCGCCGCGATGCGGCCCGGAGGAAGGCGGCGGTACTTTTTACGGTTCTAAAATTAACGTACTCCATGCCTCCTTCGGCAATCCGGTAGGCGCTGGTGCTAAGGCGGGCGTTCTGATCCTCCCCGCTTAAAACCACAAAATGGGCATCAAAAAACGCGGCGGCCCGGACAATGGCCCCCAGGTTGTGATCATTCCCCACCGAGTGGAGGATAAGGCCGGTTTTCCGCTCTGCTGCCCAAAGTTCCAAATCGGCTTCCGCGGCCCCCGGCACGGCGGGCTCCTCCACCATCGCCACTACCCCCTGGTGGTGGCTGCTCTGACAGAGCCGTTCAAGCTCCTCGTCTTCGCAGATTTTATAGGGGTACTTTTTTTCCGCCAGGTATTTGCATATCCGGGGAAAAACCTTAAGCCGGTCTTCGCGCAGGAAAAAACGGTTGATCTGTTCGGGATGATGTTCCCCCAGGGCCAGAACGGCGTTAACGCCGCAGACCGCAAGCTCATTGGTAAGACGGTTTCGCACGCTCAAAATATAACATATAATGAACTAGCAATGAACGGGTAAACCCCGAATTCCGAGGAGGAATGTATGGCTAACAAGCTAAAATACGGTATCGTTGGATGCGGCGGAATAGCGAATCAGAAGCACCTGCCGGCTATCAAAAATCTTGAAGGCGCGGAAGCCGCCGCCTTTTGCGACATTATCGGCGAGCGGGCGGAAAAGGCAAACAGTGAGTATGCCGGGGGAAAGGGAAAGGTCTTTACCGATTACCACGAACTCATAAAAGAAGACCTGGATGCGGTTTTTGTGCTTACCCCCAATATTTCCCATGCGGAGATTAGCATTGCCGCCTTAAACGCGGGAAAAAACGTGCTCTGCGAAAAACCAATGGCCAAAAATTATGCTGAAGCCCGGCGTATGATCGAAGCCAGGGACAAAAGCGGCAAACTGCTTACCATCGGCTACCAGAACCGCTACCGGCCGGACAGCCTGTTCCTTAAGGCCGAATGTGATGCGGGCACCCTGGGGGATATTTACTTTGCCAAGGCCACGGCCCTGCGCCGCCGGGCGGTCCCCACCTGGGGGGTTTTCCTGGACGAAGAAAAGCAGGGAGGCGGCCCCCTTATCGACATTGGCACCCATGCCCTGGACCTGACCCTTTTCATGATGAACAACTACGAACCGGCCTACGCGGTAGGTACCACGTATCACAAACTCAACAATGACCGGGCAACCGGCAACGCCTGGGGAGACTGGGACCCCAAAAAGTTCACCGTAGAAGATTCTGCCTTTGGTTTTATCGTGATGAAAAACGGGGCCTCCATTATTCTGCAGTCAAGCTGGGCCCTGAACACCACGGAGGTCCGGGAGGCGGTAACTACCCTCAGCGGAACCAAGGCCGGGGCGGACATGCCCATTGCCGGGAATTTGGTAATCAACGGGGTTAAACACGGCAGGCAGTACACCCTAAACCCGGCGGAAGGCGGGGCGGCGGCCTTCTACGAGGGAGAGACCATAAAAGATACGGACCTGGAAGCCCAGACCTTTGCAAAAGCTATCCGGGGCGAAGGCAAACTCTACGTTTTACCCGAAGAAGCGGCGGTAGTAACCCAAATTCTGGAGGGGATCTACGATTCCGCCAGGACCGGAAAACCCCATTATTTTTAACTGATTTTTTTAACTGAACCGGCAGGCCGCCGCGGCAGCCTGCCCAGGAGGATCATGCAGCGGCTTTACTATGACTACAATTCGGCGGAACCTTTACCGGCGGAGATTCTAGAAGTACGCATCCTGGGGGACCGGGCGGCGGTTCTGCTGGACAAGACCATTTTCTACCCCGAAGGCGGCGGCCAGGACGCGGACCGGGGCAGCATCAACGGGGTTCCCCTGCTGGATGTAAAAGAATCCGCCGGCGCCGCGGGGCCGGAGATTCTGCACCTAACAGCGGCCTCCGAAAACCTTAAGCCCGGCCCGGCAACCCTGATCCTGGACAGCCGGCGGCGGCGGGACTTTACGGTACAGCACAGCGCCCAGCATCTGCTTTCCGGTACAATACTTCGCCTTACGGGGAAACACACCGTTTCCATGCACCTGGGCGCTGAATTCAACACCATCGACGTGGATACCCCGGAGCTTCCCGCGGATACCCTGATCCGGGTTGAAGATGCCGCGGCGGATGCCGTCGAGGCCGATGCGCCCCTGCTGATCCACCTGTGCCCCCCGGAGGACCTTACCCAGTTTCCCCTGCGCAAGGTCCCTCCCCGGGGGGAAGAGGTAATCCGGGTGGTCGAAATTTCAGGCTATGATTTTTCCCCCTGCTGCGGAACCCATTGTAAATCTACCGGACAAATAGGAATACTGCGAATCCTGGGATCGGAAAAATATAAAGGCATGACCCGCGTTACCTTTATTGCCGGCCGCCGGGTCCTTGCGGAAAACCGCGTCCTTAGGCAAAACGGGGAAACTATTTCCCGGCTCCTCAAGGTTCCGGTGGCGGAAACCGGCGCGGGGGTCCTGGCCCTGCTGGAGCGGAGCGCCGCCCAGGAGCGGGAACTCAAGGCGCTGCAGGAAGCGGCGGCGGAACAAAAAGCCCAGGCCCTGCTTGCCAAGACCGCTGTGCCCCTCAAAACACCGGCCGGGGCGCCGGTCCGGGAAGGGGCGATTACCGAAACTTACGACAGTAATTTTGACGATATTCTCCGCACCGGCAGGGCGGCGCAGAAAAAAACTACAGCAATACTGTTGCTTGCTTCCAAAACGGAAAATAAATTCGCCGCCTTCTGTTCCGGCAAAGAAGTGGACTTGCGGCCCCTGCTCAAGACAGCGATGGAACGGAGGGGCGGCAAAGGCGGCGGAGGCGCCGGTTTTTTTCAGGGGGTGTTTGAATCTTTTACCGCGCTGGAAAGCTTTCTTTGTGATGTGATATGATAACATTGTGGCAAAACGAAGGAACTATGGCAGGAATTCCGGCAGTCAGATTCTGGGCCGCCGGACTACCGGCAGAAAAAATATACGGGAATCCAAAAAAACAAAAATTCCGGCGGGTTTGATATTCTGGGCCGCCTTTTCGGTTCTGATTACCGGTCTTTTTATTATTAACCGGGATCAGATTCGGGAGAGCCTGGAAAATATTCATCTTCTGGAAAAACCGGCCTCCGCCGGCGGGGAATCCGGCCCCGGAGAAGAACGCCGGCCCGCCGTAAGCCCGGCCGCAGCGGAGCGGCCGTCCGTTGTCCCCTCCCGGCCGATTGAACAGCTCAATCCGCCGCCCCCCGCGGCGGGAAACGGGACGGCCACACCGGCAGCCAGTCCCCCCGCCGCCGGCCCAGCAACCCAGCCCGCCCCAAGCGCCGGGCGCCCGTCCAATACGGACCAGGTTCTTTATTTTATCCGCGTAAACGATGACGGGGAAATTATCCGCAGCAAGACCACCCGCCGCCTTCCCGCATCGGGAACCCCGTTACAGGATACGCTGGAAGCCCTTATCACCGGCCCCGATTCCGCAGAGGAGCACCTGGGTATAATTTCCCTTATCCCCGCGGACACAAAAATACTAAGCGCCACAATTGCCGGGAACACCGCCCGTATAAATTTTAGCGAAGAATTTCAGTACAATACCGCGGGGATGGAAGGTTTTGCCGCCCAGCTTATCCAAATTATCTGGACCGCCACGGAATTCCCCAACGTGCGGGACGTGCAAATTCTTATCGAAGGGAACCGAATCGACCATTTAGGGGAAGGAATTCCGGTCTGGAATCCCCTTAACCGGCAAAGCTTCTGATGCGGCGCAGATTCAGGGCCCGGCCGGAATTCTGATCCAGCTCCACAAGAACCCCTTCCACTGCGGAAATCCCCCCGGCGGCGCATTCCATCCGGTACAAAACCTGGTTGCGGGCCCGGCCCAGGCAGATAGCCTTATCCATGCCAATCACCCCGTCGGTTATACCGGTCATGCCAAGATCGGTAATGTAGCCGGTACCCCGGGGCAAAACCCGCTCATCCGACGTTTGCACATGGGTATGGGTCCCGGCAACCATACTGGCCCTTCCGTCAAGGTAATAACCCAGGGCTTCTTTTTCCCTGGTGGATTCGGCATGAAAATCTACCAGGGTAAACGCCCCGCATTCCGCCGCCCGTATATCCTGGCTGGCAAGAAATTCCGGCTGTTCTTCCCGGCCGGTCATGACCCGGTCAAATGTCCTAAAAGGACAATCAATGGCCGTCATATACTCCCGCCCCTGGAGATTCACCACCATGTAGTCAAGGCTGGATTTTTGCAGCCGTATCCAGCCATGACCGGCGCTGCCTTCAGGATAGTTACAGGGCCGCAGCACCCGTTCCTCCTTATCCAGAAGGGGCCAGAACTCGCGCTTTTCCCATACATGGTTGCCGGTGGTGATCACATCGGCCCCCGCGCCCAGGATTCGCTTTAGGCACTCCTGGTTCAGACCAAACCCGGCGGCGGCGTTTTCACCGTTAACCACGGTAAAATCCGCGCTATGCTCCCCGATAAGACCAGGAAGCCTCCGCTCCAGGACCGTGAGCCCCGGCTCACCCACCACATCACCGATCATTAGTATTCTTACTATTGCCACAACGCTATTATATAAAAAGTTAAACAACGTATCCAGCGGGGCGGCGGCCTTGCACAGATAGCAGGGAAAATCTTTCAAAATTAAACCCGCGCCAATAATACCGGAATTTCTGTTATTGTGCCTTGTAGTATCCGTTGTTGCATGATACCATAAAAACAAATGAGCATTGTTATAGTTGGTTCGGTTAATCAGCGAATTAAGCAGGTGCGTCAAGCCCTGAGGCTTTCCCAAGTTCAGTTTTCCCGGGTCATATCTTTGTCTTCGGGGTATCTTGCCGGGGTAGAGGTGGAAAAAAGAAAGGTCAATGAGCGGCTTGTAAAGCTTATTTGTTCTTCTTTTAATGTAAATGAAAAATGGCTTAAATCCGGAGAAGGGGAAATATTCAGCCAGAATCCCGATGAAAGTTTTACCAAACTAATCAGTCTTTTCAAGGAACTGGATCCCAAATACCAGGCATATATCCTCAAAGAGATCAATCTGCTGCTTGATATACAAGACCAGGATTATAAAGGGGCATCATCGGAGTAGTAATCTTCTGCGGGAAATACTTTTTATCCTGGTAGTTTATTACGATTTCCGCATAAATACATAGGAAAATTCACCGGTACCCTGTAAATTCTAAATTGCAGCAATGTAACATCCGGGGCGGGGCTTTGCCCCAGAGGGCAGCATTATTCCGCTTCATTTAGCGTTTGCAAAGTACCAGTTATCGTGTTTCTTTTTTCGCGCGCTTCCGTATGCTGGACATTTTTTTCCGCAGTATGCTATAGTCCAGCATGGAAGCCAGCGAAGAAAGCCGCGTAATTTTTCAGAATTTATCCCCCCTTGATCACCGCTATTCGATCTCCGAAGCGCCTTTGTACCGGGCCCTGGTACCCTGGCTCTCCGAAGAAGCCGCCGTTACCGCCTGTGTCAAGGCGGAAACAGCTTTGGTGCTGGCCCACCTCAAAATGAGGGGAACCCTCCGGCCCGGCCTGCGGGAGACCCTGGAACGGATTGGGGGGGAACTGCGGCCCGCGGAGATCTACGCCGAAGAAGAGAAGACCCGCCATAACATCCGGGCCCTGGTGAACGTACTCAAGCGCCGCTTCCCCCCGGAATTTTCCGCTCTGGTACACCTGGGGGCCACCAGCGCGGATATTCTGGACACCGGCCTTTCCTGGCGGGTCCGGGGGGCCGTCCGGGAAGTCCTGCTGCCCCAATTGCGGCGGCTGGAGACCCTGCTCTGCAATTTCGCGGAGGCGGAAGCGGAGACCCCCCAGGTAGGGCGCACCCACGGCCAGCACGCCGTCCCCATCACCCTGGGCTTTGCTATGGCGGAATACGTGTCCCGGCTGGGCAAGTCCGTTTTGGAAATTGAACGCCGGGCGGCGCAGCTTAAGGGAAAGCTCGCCGGGGCCGTGGGGGCCTACAACGCCGCCGCCATGATCGTCAAAGACCCGGAGGAGCTTGAACGGCTCTACCTGGCGGAACTGGACCTGGAACCTTCCGAACATTCCACCCAGTTGGTGGAGCCCGAATACCTTCTGCGGCTGCTTCTGGAAATAAACACGGCCTTTGGAATCATCGCGAACCTGGCGGACGATCTGCGGAACCTCCAGCGCAGCGAAATAGGAGAACTGCGGGAGGGCTTTTCCGCCGATCAGGTGGGGTCCTCCACAATGCCCCAAAAACGGAACCCCTGGAATTCGGAACACGTTAAAAGCCTGTGGAAAACCTTTATGCCCCGGACCGTTACGTTTTTCATGGACCAGATCAGCGAGCACCAGCGGGACCTTTCCAATTCCGCAAGCCAGCGGTTTGTCGCCGATTACATCACCGGTTTCTGCCTGGCCGTAAGCCGCATGTCCGGCGTCATCGAAGGGCTGGGGGCGGACCGGGAGCGGCTCATGATCAATCTGCGGGGAACCGCGGGGCAGGGAATTCCCGGCGGCATTCTGGCGGAACCCGCCTACATACTTCTGGCGGAAAGCGGCCTTTCTGACGCCCACGAGATCATCCGCAGAATTACTATTACTGCGGAACAGGAACATCTCAGTTTCGCCGCCGCCCTGGAACGGGAGGGGGAAATCCTTTCCCGGATCGGGGAAAGAATGACGGACCTGGGTTTGATCCCCGAACCTGCCGCCGCCCTTGGATGGTTTGAAAAACCCGAACAGTACCGGGGCCTGTCGGCAAAAAAAGCCGTGGAACTGGCACAAAAATACCGGAACCTTATGGAGCCAATCCCAAAACTCGGTTAGTTTTGGGAAAGCCTCTGTGATTACCCATACCGGCATGTTTAGCCCAATCAAGCCGCTAGGCTAAATGGGCCTGTTCCAAAACTGAAGTTTTGGAACAGGTTCACCCTGCTACAGCGAATCGAAGACCTGCCGCAAACCCTGGTAACTTTTGGAGACACCGTCAGCATGGCCGCTGTGGTATTCTTCCTGCTCGATGATCCAGGGATACTTGTCCGGGGGGCAGAGCTGGGCGATGCGCTTAAAGTCGATCTTCCCTTCCCCCACATAGACGTTTTCTTCCCCCGCCTTTGCCAGTTCCTTGGCGTGGACGGCGCAGATGCGGCCGGCCTTTGCCAGGGGTTCCAGGTACGTAAAGGGGTCCGCGCCGCCCACGGCCACCCAGAACAGATCCGGTTCGAACTGCACGGTGGGGGCGTTTTCCAGGATAATGTCCTGGGCATATTTCCCGCCGTATTTGACAAATTCATGGGCGTGGTTGTGATAACCAACGATAATTCCCTCTTTGGCGGCCCTTTGGGCGCATTCTTCCAGGGATTTGGCCTCTTTGATGTAGCCTTCTGCACTATCGGCCTTGAGGAAGGGGCAGACCAAAAGCCGGTAACCCAGGGCCTTGGCGTAGGCAATCTCTTCGTCCAGGGCCTCCGTAAGCCGGGGAAGCCCCAGGTGGGTGCTTACGGCCTTGAGCCCGTACCGATCCAGCAGAGCCTTCATCTGCGAAGGACTATTCCCAAAATACCCGGCGAATTCCACCCCCTGGTACCCGGCCTTTTGAACAAGTTCCAGGGCCCCGGCAAAATTTTCCGCCGCCTCTTCCTTAATCGAATAAAGCTGTATCGAAATATCCATAATTCCTCCGTCCGCTCTGACATTTTAGAACTGCCTCAAAGTTTAAGAATACTCCGGTTCCCTGCGGCTGCCAAGCCGCTTTCGGCCGTTTTCAGCAATTCCAAATTCAAAAAAAATGACAGTTGAGGCAGTTCCAAAATGTCAAATTTTGGAACTGCAACCTATAAAAACCGCAGTTTTGCAGCCCGTAGGGCGAAAAACTGCAAGAGCCGGTTACAAAATAACCGATTTTGGAACCG
>JAIRXT010000086.1 GCA_031268125.1 Treponema sp.
GGTCGTCGATCAGGGTGCCCGACCCCGAAGGCCCCAGGGCCAGCCAGTTTTGCATGCCCCAGTAGCGCAGATTGTGGCGGGATTCCTTCCCCGGCAGGCAGAAATTGCTTACCTCGTACTGGGCGTAACCTGAGCGTTCCAGCGCATCCCTGCCGCTGATCCAGAGCCGGTCCGCCCGGTCCCGGGACGGAAGCTCCGCGGCCCGTTCCCACAGGGGGGTCCCCTCCTCCAGGCTGAGGGCGTACAGGGACACGTGGGCGGGTTTGAAGCTGAGGGCCCGCTCTATATCCCCCAGGAGAAGGGCCCGGTCCTGGCCGGGGAGCCCCGTCAAAAGATCCACGGAAAAGGCTCCGGGAAACAACTCCGCGGCCAGGGAAAGCCGTTCCGTCCCGCCGCGGCGGTGCAGTTTTTCCCGGATGCGGGGCGAAAAGGTCTGGATACCCAGGGAAAGCCGGTTTACCCCCGCATCCCGGCAGATACGGAGGAATTCCCCGTCCAGGGACTCGGGGTTTGCCTCCACGGTCCACTCCCGGCCCCCGTCCGGGGGCAAAAGTTCCCCCAAAGCCCCAAGCAGGCGGCCCATAGCCCCGGCCCCCAGGACCGAGGGAGTACCCCCGCCGATGTAGACCGTGGGAACCCGCCGGGGGGGAAATTCTTCAAAAAGCCGGCGGGCATCTTCCGTAAGGGTATCGACATAACGCTCCGGCAGGTCCCCGGACTCAAGGACCGAATAAAAATCGCAGTAATCGCAAAAGGAACGGCAAAACGGAACGTGAATGTAAAGGGAGTACTCGCCGGGGGGGTTCACCGGCCGGGCCTGCCCAGGCGGGTAAGGGGCCAGTAACGGAACAGGACCTTCCCCGCCACCTTGGGCAGCGGAACGGGTCCCCAGGTACGGGAATCGTTGGTATTACTCCGGTCATCGGAGAGGACAAAACATTCCCCCTCCCCCACCGTAAGCCGGTCCAGGTTCCCCGAAAACGGTATCGAATCGTCCCACAGGGCGGGAACCTGGGGAATATCCAGCACGTAGTCCTGGTCGGAAACTTCATATTCGGTCAAGGTATAAGACTCGCCTCCGGGCCGGACCCGGATAACGAAGTTGGTCATGGAAATTTCATCCCCCGGCAGCCCGATGACCCGTTTCATAAAAAACCGTTCATCCTGGTCGATCAGGGAGACCCGCTGGGCGGTAAAAAACCGCACAACGCCGTCCAGTACAAGGGCGCCGGCGCCGTTTTTTTCCCCCAGGTCTACCAGGACAATGTTCCCGCGTTTCAGGGGAATCCTGGAGGGAGGCAGGCCAAAGCGGTCAAGGAGTCCGTACAGGGAAAACGAAGACAGGATAAAGCGATCCCCCGGCCGCAGCCCTGGCCGCATGGTATCGTTTTCCAGGACCCTCATCGAAAAAAAGAACGAACTTAGGGCGTTGTAGACCAGCACAAAGATAAAAACGCGGAACAGTATCCTCAACAGCCGGTGGCGCTGGGTTTTCTGTTCGGCGTAGGAAAATTTCATCGCCCTGTTAAAAAAGCGAAAACGCGGGGGCATAAGCCTTATCTCCCGGAAACCGAAGGCGGCATAACGCTATCTGACCGGACCGGCCCGCCAGGAAATGCCAAGGGACCGCTCGAATTCGGAAGTCCCCGGACCGGCCGAATTCTCCCCTTCGTCCCCGCCGGAACGCCACAGGGGCCAGTAAATAAGGGAACCCTGGCCCATGATCTTGGATATCCGCACAGGGCCGAAGGAACGGCCGTCCCTGGAATTGTCGCGGTTGTCCCCCAGGGGGAAGACCCGGCCCTCCGGCACATACCAGCCCCGGTTAAGACGGGCAAGGTAAGCCCGGTAACGGCCGTCCTGGGGCTGGGCTCCCCGCAGGGTCTCAAGCCAGGCCCGGTCAACGGCGTAGGGATCCCGCATATAACCACCCCCGCCCAGCCCTGCCGCCAGGACAAGGTCCTGGGGGGGCTCCAGACCGGCGTCCCGGTAACCCTCCAGCTTCCCCATAGCTTCCTGGGCGGGGTATTCATCCTCTCCGATAAGGCGGCTTAACCGGTGGTTCCAGCCCCGGCTGGCGGCGTAATCCCGTTCCCACACCCAGCGGTCCTCACCGGCAAAGAGGATCTTCATCTCCCCCCGGTCGATGACAAAACGGTCCCCCGCCGCTCCGGCGGCCCGCTTGATAAGGAAATGGACCCGGGGCTCACCCTTTTCATCCCGGTCTATGTCCACAAGAGAAAGGGTAAGCATGTAGATGACCCGCTGGGCCACGTCGAAGACCGTCCCCTTGCTGATGTACGAGGGGTTTTCAAAGATGATGATATCGTTCCGTTTCGGTTTAACGGGGCTGGGAAGCTTGATAAAACCGGGCAGCAGTTCCGGCCCGTAGATAAATTTATTCACAAAAATATGGTCCCCGATGAGCAGGGTATTGATCATGGAGCCTGAAGGAATCTGATACGCCTGGAACAGGTACTGGTTGATGATAAGAACCCAGCCCGCCGCCCAGATAAAAGCCTCTACCCAGTCAAGAACCAGATTCTTTGCCTTCTGTTTTTCCCTTTTTATACGGCGAATCCGCCTTCGCCGTGTCAGAAAAGCTTCCGTCAGCCCCTGAATCCGGTCGAATACATCTTGTTGGTAAGCCATACAGGGATGAACCTATCATAAAAGGCCTTCGTTGACAAGGCGGGAGGGGAACCCTATAATGCGGTTCATGCGTAGAAAGCCGGAAACCGAAAAACCGGGGGGGCCCGATGACCGGGTACAGCTCCGGTCTGTCCTGGGTATACGGCCCGGTGTGTACCTTAGTTTCATCTATGCCCTGATCCTCTTCGCCGTCTTCTTTTTTCTCTGCGTCTTCCCCGGCCTTTCACGCCCGGGGAGCCTGGTGTTCTTCCGTACGGAACCCTGGGGAGCGGCGATTCGTGTCGACGGGGTAACCCGGGGCGCCGCGCCGGAAGAATTATTCCTGGACCGGGGGCTTCATACGGTCGAACTGGTACTCCCCGGCTTTGAAACGGGGAGCCTTGAACTGGACGTTCCGGGCCGTACCGTGTTCTCCCTGTTTTTCCCCCGCCGGCTGGAACTGCGGCAGGTCCTGGCTGCGGCGGACCCGGTTTCCGTTATCCGGGAGGCCGCCGCGGATTTTGCGGCATGGTCCTTTACCGGGGAGGCTACGGCAAGCTATCAGATACCGTTAAGCCTTTCCGAAGGGGTCTACCGGGCGGGCCCTTTACCGGATGAAAGCCGGAGGGCGGAGGCGGAGGAGCTGATCCGGGCGGCGGCCCGTTTTACCGTAACCCGGAGTTCCCTCCGGGACCTGGGCCGGGCCAAACTGCTGCTGGACAACGGAGGGCTTGCCCCTTCGGCCCTGAGCCTGAGCCGTTCCGCCGCGGACATTGTTTCCTGGCTTTCCTCCAGCCCCGGTTCCGCCGCCTGGCTGGGGGAGATTCTGCCCCCCGAACCGGCGGCCCTGGTCCGGAATTCCGCCTGGACCGACGGGCAAAGCCCCGGCAGGGAAAGCCCGGCGGCGCCGCCGCGGGAAATTGCGGGGCTCCGCTTCCTTCCCGCCGCGTTGTCCCGTAACTCGCCGGTTTTTTACTATGCCGAAGACCCCGTCAATGCCGGGACATGGGAAGCTTTTCTGGAAGCCCGGCCCGAATGGCGGGCGGAAAACCTTGAGGCCCTGCGGGAACAGGGCCTGGTAAACGGGGATTATCTGGAAACCGGCGGACTGCGGGAGGGAGACCCTTCCGCGCCGCAGACCGGGGTTTCCTGGTATGCCGCCGAAGCCTTTTGCCGCTGGCTCAATACACGGCTGCCCCCGGATGCCGGGGACTGGGAATTCCGGCTTCCCCGGGAAAACGAATGGGAAGCCTGCTTTGCAGCGGGGACGGCCGGGCCCGTTTGGGAATGGTGTGCCGATCCCTACGTACCGCTCCCCTCCTTCCCCGCGGAGCTCCGGGCCGTAGAGGCCCTCTCCTCACCGGAACGGCTGCTCCGGGGCGTTCACCGGCCCGATTCCCGGGGTTCCCTGCCCCCCGATCTTTGTTCCCCCTTCACCGGCCTGCGGCCCTTCTTTGTCCCCCGGGAGTCCCCATGAGCGGAATCAAGATCATCGCCGTAAACCGCCGGGCCCGCCATAATTACTCCGTGGAAGACAACCTGGAATGCGGCATCGAACTTTTGGGATCGGAGGTAAAGTCTTTCCGGGACGGGAAGATCTCTTTCCCCGACGCGTGGGCGGAGATCGAGGGGAACCAGGTCTGGCTCCGATCCCTCCGGGTGGCGGAAAATCCCTTTTCATCGATCTTTAACCACGATCCTGACCGCAGAAAGCGTCTCCTCCTCCACCGGGATGAAATAAAACGGCTGCGCCGGAAGGTGGAGGAACGGGGTTATACCCTGGTTCCCCTTTCGTTTTACTTCAAAGACAGCCGTGTAAAGGTGGATCTGGGAATCTGCAAGGGGAAAACACTCTACGACAAGCGGGCCGATATCCGGGACCGGGACATGAACCGCGACGCGGAGCGGGAATTCCGCCTCCGCTGATTCCGGCGCATGAAGAATGCCGGGCAAGGCGGATGCCCCCGGCATTATCGGCCAGGGGCGCTCCGTCTTTCAGTTTCTGAGCATAAGGCGGGCTTTCCATATTTCCGTCGCGTTTTGAACATTAGCAATAAAAAATATTTCGTTACCCACCCCCCATGAAGGAGAAAAAACATCCACGTTTCCGCTGGTAAGCTGCGTCAGGTTTGCCCCGCTTTCCTCCATGAAAAAAACATGCTGCCGTTCCGTCTCCATTTTATGTTTGGTGAATATGCTCTTAAGCGAACTTAAAAACGTTCTGGTAGTGGCGGTAATGAAGGTGCTGGCGCCTTTCGCAAACAGTATATATTCGCCGTCCTGGGAATAACTGGGCTGTGAACAAAACTCAACGACATTTCTGTTTTTGTCGGTCGTGGCCGAGTAAATTTGCGTAACCTGGTTGTTTTCCAAATCCATCTCGCAAATACTTCCGTCCCTGATAAAAACAAACTTGTTTTTTGTCGGATGCCAGCTTGGGGAGTTTCCTTCCCCCAGGATCGTAACTTCCGTGCCGTCGTCATTAAGGCGCACAATATGCCGTTTGCCGTTTACCCCGGTTTCGCATATAATAACCCGGCCTTTGATGCTGGGGCGGTTGTCATATTCGCCTATGGAGTTGCGGGTAATGTAGGTTTTTCCGCCGCCGACAATATTTGACTTTACCAGCTTGCTTGAACCTCCCTCATACACCACATACACGTATCCCGCGCCGTCATCGTACCATACCGGCCCAAAGGACGGATCGGTTATCAGGGGCGTTTTTGCGGACGAATTGGCATCCCGCAGAAGCATCACCGAAAACCGGTCAAAGGGGATGGAAGCGTTCACGTCCATAACATTCGCTTCGCAGTACAGTATCTTTGACCCATCCGGCGATACCCGAACCGAGTCCTTCCGGTAGCGGTTGTCGGTAACCCGGGTAACGTTGGTGAGCGATGCCGAATCATAGGTGATGATGTCCGCCGTTCTGGTAGCGCAGCCCGCCAGCGCGATTACCACCCCCGCGGTGGTAATCTTAAAAAAGTTTGTAAAGGTCTTCATGGGACCCTCCTTGTTTTGCCCGGCACAAAAGCCGGAAATTGTTTACCGCCTTGTCTTCAAGCAGATACGTACCGTTAAGATAGCGGGTCAAAACGGCCCGTTTTGCGGCGCAATTCCCTGAACTACGGCTTGGGAACCGTAAGGTTCTACAAGAACTGACAAGTTCAGTCAGTATACTTCATAGTGCTGTAATAATTCAAGCAGATAAAAGTCAGTAATATGATTAGAAAGGTAAGTTTGCTAAAACGCGTGAGAGACATTAGGGAAGTACTGACCGCCAATCTCAAGGAAAACCGCCGGAAGCTGGGCCTGACCCAGGAACAATTGGCGGAAAAAGCCGACGTGTCCGCCCACTATATCGCCATAATTGAGACCTGCAAGGCGTTCCCCAAGCCGGAAATACTGGAACGCCTCGCCAAAGCCCTCGACATTGAAACGTACCAGCTCTTTGCAATGCCCCCCGGCGCCGATGAATCCTTTGAACGTTTGGAAAAGAATGTTGTCGCCGCGATAGAGCGGGTAGTCGCCAAAAGCATAAAAGAAGCCTTTGCCGAAGAATGTAAAGGCAAAGGCAAGGCATAATCCGCCCAAAAACCGTGTCAAAATGACCCGCAAAGAAGACAAGGCCCGGTATTGCCCGGGAGTAGTAAAGGTATAGGGGGGGTCCCATCCCCCGTAAGGCTTTTACAGCCGCCCAGAATCCCCACGATGACCGCGAGGATCATCATCCGCTTGGCAAAAGTTCTTTGCATTTTCTAACTTCCTATAAGTTCGGGCCTGCCCGGCGGGAAGGCTCCGCTTATGCGCTTGTAAGGGACAGATCTATCCCCCAAAGAGGACGGGGGTATATCAAAAAAAAGATGGAGATGAGTATTAGAGGGAGAGAGAAAGCAAAAATCGTGCCAAGCGGGTCTGCAATTGCGCTATTTGAAAAGATTTTTTACTTTTCTGAACTTGCATAATAAGAAAAATATACCAAATTCTTAAAAAACACAAGCGCCATGCAGGACCGCCCCTATTTATATACCGGAGGCCCACCATGGCAGATCCTATCCCCTGGCACCCCGCGTTCGTCCAGGCTATGCAGCTCGAACTCGAACCCTTCCTCCCCTCCCTCCAGTTCCTCAGCGAAGTCCAGCTCAGTTCCGAACCCCTCCGTATTGACCTTCTCATCATCAAAAAACCCTCCTCCCTCCCCATCACCAAAAACATCGCCCGCCTATTCAGGGACATCAACATCATCGAATACAAAAGCCCGCAAGACCGTATCTCTCTCCACAGCTTCTACAAAACCCTCGGTTATAGCTTCCTCTACGCCGCACTCCACAAGGCCAATATAAACAACATGACCCTGAGCATCATCGGGAATCGTCATCCCCGGAAGCTGTTCAAAGAGCTACAAGGCAGGGTGACGGAACGGGAACGGGGGATCTATGAGGTGCAAGGGTATCCCCTGCTGGTACAGATAGTTGAAAGCAGACAGTTGGAGGCGGCAGAGAATCTGTGGCTGAGGGGGCTGGAGGGAGGGTTGAATGTGGAGGTTTTAGGGGCAATACTGGAGGAAAGTGAAAAAAGGGACCGGGACCGGCTGGGGGCCTATCTGCATGCGGTATTGGAGGCCAATCCAAAGACCGTGAAGGAGGTAACAGGGATGGGGAAGAAAAAACTGACACTTACCGATGTATTGGTGGAATCCGGGCTTACCGCCGAATGGGAAAAATGGGGTGAGACCAGGGGTGAAAAAACCGGCTGGGAAAGGGCCGTCAGCCTTATGAAGCAGGGCTACACGGTGGAGCAGCTTGAGCAGATGGACCCCCTTAATGCCCCGCCGCCGGTAAATCCTTAAGGGTAAACGCCCATGGGCCCATGGCGCCAGGCGCCAAATCGTTCTAACAAACATCATTTTTTACAGAATCGAGCCGGTTCCAAAATCGGCTATTTTGAAGCAACCCCACTTGTCAAAGATACAAGAACCGGATATGGTATTAGAGTATTCCGATAGAATATCTATGATATATTCGGGGCGGTTATCAAGGAGGAAGCCATGAGCCCGGAGGGGCCCCTTGTTATCACCCTTACAGGAATTTCCAAGTGTTACGGCACGGTTACGGCCCTGACCGAACTGGATCTGGTCATCCCGCAGGGGAGTATCTTCGGCATTATCGGCAAGAGCGGGGCCGGCAAGTCCACGCTGCTGCGGATCATGAGCCTTCTGGAAAGCCCCGATTCGGGGCAGGTGTACTACGGCCGGGAACGGGTGGATACCCTGCGGGGGGCGGCGTTGAGGGAACGGCAGCGGAACATGGGGATGATCTTTCAGAATTTTAACCTTATGGCTTCCCGGAATGTTTCGGGGAACATCGCCTATCCGCTGGAGATTGCGGGGCTGCACAAAAGGCAGATCCATGAACGGGTGGAGGAACTGTTGGAACTGGTGGATATAACGGACAAACGAAGGGCCCGGCTGCGGGAGCTTTCCGGCGGCCAAAAACAGCGGGTGGCAATTGCCCGGGCCCTGGCGGTCAACCCGCAGGTCCTGTTTTGTGATGAGGCCACCAGCGCCCTGGACCCGCTGACTACCAGGTCTATCCTGTCCCTTATCCGGGAATTACAGCGGAAGCTTTCGATCACCGTGGTTTTGATTACCCACCAGATGGAGGTGATTCGCTCCATCTGCGAAGAAGTGGCGGTCCTTGACGGGGGACGGGTGGCGGAACGGGGAACCGTCCGGGACCTGTTCGCCAATCCCCGCTCGACGGCGGCCCGGGAACTGCTCCACGACGACAGGTACCGGGACGATAGCGGGGACCGGACAACGGAGAGGAGCGGCGGCGATGAATAGGACCCAGTTTGCGGGGATTCTGGCCCTGCTTCCCCAGGCAACCCTGGAAACAATCCACATGACCTTTTTTTCCGCCCTTATCGCGGTGATTCTGGGCTTTCCGCTGGGAACCGTCCTGTACTGCACCTCTCCGGTGGGGCTTTTCCCCCGGCGGCTGCTCTACAACACCCTCTCCCGAATCGTCAATGTGCTGCGGTCATTGCCCTTCATCATCCTGATGATACTGCTTATCCCCCTGTCCCGGCTGATCGTGGGGACCAGCATCGGCCCCACCGCCGTCATCGTGCCCCTGTCCATTGCGGCGGCCCCCTTTGTGGCCCG
>JAIRXT010000106.1 GCA_031268125.1 Treponema sp.
TGGGATACATCGTGCCGGTTCGCCCCGGTTACTACCAGCGACAGCGGTACTCCTGTGGCATCGACGAGCATATGGCGTTTGCTGCCATTTTTTCCCCCGGCCGGTGGGATTGCTCCCTACCGCTTCCCGTGCCAGAGGCGCTTTGGTCATGCGCCCGTCGGCGCTCAGCCATGACCATTGGATGCCCCGGGCTTCCTGGTATGCCGCAAGCCCGCTCTTCCATAACGCCTGAAAGAATCCCGCTTCGCTCCAGAACCGGAAATACCGGTGTACCGCGCTTGAAGAACCCAGGGATGCGGGTATCGCGTTCCACTGGATGCCGGTACGCAATACAAAGAAAACCGCTTCTAAAACCTTGCGGGGGTTCATCAGCGGTCTGCCTCCCCCCGGTTTCCTCTGATAGTCCCGGTTCGAATCCCGCTCCCTCCGGGGCAGCAAAGGCTCGGCGGCATTCCAAAAGGCGTCGGTTATTTCCCATGAATGTTCTTGTTTCATCTTTCCCCTCCTTCTTCTTTTATCGGAGGGTTCCTCTCTCTTATTTAGGCATAAGTCCTAAATGTCCGGAAAGTGCCCTCCCCCTTTTTTCTATGTTCTGTGCTTAATACTTCATGTTACGCACCAATAGGTAGAAATTAGAGCCTCATTAGGCAAAAATACACATCCTGTTTTACAGCCGGATGATCCGCCCTTTTGTGAGAACTTCCGTTCCTTCCGCGGTGATAAGGATATCGTTTTCCAGGCGGCAGCCGCCGTGGACCGGATCGTAGAGCCCCGGTTCCAGAGTAAAGACCATACCGGGCTCCAAAATCCAGTGGTTGTCTTTCCGGTTCCTGATGGCCGGGGCTTCATGGGCCTCCAGGCCGATGCCATGTCCCAGGCCGTGGGGCATGTGTTTTTTTGACAGGGTAAAAAACAGGTCCACCACGGCGGCAATCTCACGGGCCTCAGCACCGGGTTTCGCCAGGTCCAGGGCAAGGGTATAGGCCTTTTCTGTCAGAATCAGCATTTTTTCCTGGGCCCTGACGGGCTCCCGGACAAAGGTAAGGGTTACGTCAGTGGTATAACCCTGGTATTTGACGCCGAAGTCGAGGATCGAAAGCCCTGGACCTCCAAACTCCGCCCTGGTGTAGGCGGGAAAGGCGTGGATGCTAAAACTCCGGTCCGGTCCGGCGGCGAGGGTTTCAAAACCCATGCCCTCGCAGCCCCGTTTCCGGGCTTCGGTCTCGAGCAGCCGCGCCGCGTCGAATTCGGTTTTTATTTTGCCTGACCGGACTTTTTGTTCCACCAGATCGATGAGATCGTTGGTAATTGCCGCTGCCGTCCTTAATAGTTTTATTTCTTCATCATCTTTGACGGCCCGCAGTTTTTCCACCGCCGCTCCGGCTCCCTGGTCCCGGCAGATAATGTCAAAGTCCATCATATCTCCCACATACCGTAAAAAAGCCGGATAAGCGGTAAGGGCGGGGATTTCGATTTTTGAACCCAGCGGGATTTTCAGCTTGGCGGCGGCACCCTGGAGGGCGGTATTGGCCTGCCGGTCAAATTCGCTGTAGGGAATAAGGGCGTCGGCCTGGGCGTATTGTTTCGCCAGATTAATGTCCCAGGGAATTAAAAGGGCCCGCCGGTCCACCGAAAGGAACAACAGCGCGTCCGCAGGCTGGCCGCTGAACCAGCGCAGCGCCGGGTCCCGCCGCCCCTCGGTGTCCTCAAACATTACGAGGCTTATCCCTTCCCGGGCCATCCAGTCGTAAAACCGTTCCCGCCGGTTTTCAAAGATGCTGGTGTGGCTCATGGCGATCCCCGGCCGAAAATTTCCCCGGCGGCGGCGATAACGGCCTCCAGTTCCTGGTCCCCGATCCAGTAATGGGTAACAAAACGGAAGACCCCGTTTTCCGGGGGATTGATCCTGATCCCCCGCCGGGAAAAGGCCGCGCTAATGTCCGCCGCCCGGTTTGGATCCTGCCCGGGGGGAAAGCGGAAGTACACCATGTTGATGTCCGTCGCCGCAGGATCAGCGGTAATCCCCGGAATTTCCGCCAGCGCCGCGGCCAGTTTTTTTGCCCGCCGGTGATCTTCCGCGAGGTACGGGGGATGTTCCGTCAGGGCGATGATCCCCGCGGCAGCAAGGATCCCCGCCTGCCGCATCCCGCCCCCCAGAATTTTCCGCTTCATCCGGGCCTCGGCGATAAAGTCCGCGGGGCCCGCCAGCAGGGAACCCACCGGCGCGCAAAGCCCCTTGGAAAGGCAGAACATCACCGAACCGGCCAGGGCGGCAATGTCCCGGACCCCGCAGCCCAGAGCCAGGGCGGCGTTGAATATCCGGGCCCCGTCAAGATGCACCGGCAGCCCCCATTCGCCGGCGATCTTCCGCACCGCTTCCATCGCGGACAGGGGTACGGCCCGCCCCAGGGAATGGGCGTTTTCCAGACAGATAAGGGAGGTGGCCGGGGCGTGGAGGTCCCGCTTCCGCAGCCGCTTCTGGATTTCCTCCGGCTCAAGAATCCCGGCAGGGGCGGGGATGCAGCGGGTCTGCACGCCGGCAATCGCCGCCGCGGCTCCGGCCTCGTGGACAATGATATGGCATTCTTCCCCCAGAATCACCTCGGTCCCCCGGGGGCACCAGGTAAAAAGGGCCAGTTGATTGCCGAAGGTGCCGGAGGGGACAAACAGGGCCGCTTCCTTGCCGGTCAATTCGGCCCCCAGTTCTTCCAGCCGGTTGACCGTGGGATCATCGCCGTACACATCGTCCCCCACCTCCGCGGCGGCCATAGCTTTCCGCATGGCGGCGGTGGGAACGGTAACCGTGTCGCTTCGCAGATCGATCATATTTTCTCCCGTTTGCGGCGGATCATTTTCACCCTGGTTTTTTTCTTCCGGTCCACGTTAAGCAGAATCGCCCCCAGCGTTGCCGCCAGGAGGCTCAACAGGATAACGCCCCAGCCAATGCCGGGAATATGCTGGAAGGGAATATCTACATTCATCCCGTAGAGGCTGAATATCAGGGTGGGGATCATGAGGACGATGGATACGATGGTAAGCCGCTTCATCACAATGTTGAGGTTATTGGAAATGACGCTGGCAAAGGCGTCCATGGTGCCGGTGAGAATCGACGAATAGATATTGGCCATTTCAATAGCCTGCCGGTTTTCCACCACCACATCCTCCAGCAGTTCCTTTTCATCCTCCTTGAACCGGATCAGGGGGGATTTCTGGAGCTTCTCCAAAAGCAGTTCGTTGCTCTTGATACTGGTGGTAAAAAACACCAGCGACTTCTGAATGGAAAGGAGCTGAATCAGTTCGTTATTTTTGATTGATTTTTGCAGTTCATCTTTGATGATGTTGGTCCGTTTGTTCAGTTCCTTGAGGTATTTCAGAAAAGTAAAGGCCCCCCGGCCCAAAAGGTTCAGCACAAAGGCGCTCTTGTTTTTGGTGCTGAAGCCCCGGACCCGGTTCCGCAGAATGTCCTCCAGGGCGTCGCTGGAACGCTGGCAGATGGTAACGATCTTGTCGGAAAAAAGGACGATCCCCAGCGGCAGGGTAGAAAACGACACTTCGCTTGATTCATCGTACACCGGGAGCCGGACAATAATGGCGGTGTATTCGTCTTCTTTTTCAATCCGGGCCTGCTCGTCGGTATCCATTATGTCGGTCAAAAGTTCCCCGGCGATACCGAACTCCCTTTCCAGCCGGAAAAGGTCTTCCTTGCTGAGGTTCCGGGCGTCAACCCAGCAGCCCTTACTGACCGCTTCGGCTTCGGCCAGCCCCTTGTCACTCTGGACACGAATTGTAATCATACTGATACTCCTCTGGATTACGGGGTTCCGGCAGAGGGTATTCCATAAAAAACCGGAACGCTTCGTAATCCGGGGATTACCGGGACAGGTTCTTCAATGAAACGGGCCTTGTACGGGAAACGCCGTGATATAAAGGCCCGGTATGGGCCTTTTGGCGGTTAAACTACTGCCGCCGTCCGAATCGGACATGGCATTTCCTCCTTGGGGAAAAATTGCGGTAAGGCGGTCATACGCCTTCGCCGGTCTGTCCGCAAAACAAGCGGTTATGGACCGAAGTTACCGGGAATCTTTATTCAGCAACCACCAACAAATCGAAGGTTCGAGGTTACTGAACAACTCTAATTTCAAAATCGCTTCACTATAATAGATAATCATGCCATATACAAGAGCGCGGGTTTCAAAATCAGCAATTCCAAATTCGACTGCCGTTGGATACCCCTGTTCCGTAAACGGCGGCGGGAATCCCCCGTGTGCGGGGCGAGATGGCCGTGGCTTTTTTTGACGCAGCCATTTGGCTGGCTTTTTTGTTGGTCGCCCAAAGCCCCCAACCCGGGGGATTCCCGCCGCCGGTGTGGGAAACGGTGTTTTTTCGA
>JAIRXT010000175.1 GCA_031268125.1 Treponema sp.
CTTCAAGAACCCGGGGCCGCATCCGGTCCGCCAGGGGCCCGGAATCCCCGGCCCCGGCTTTAGCGGTAAAAAGATTGTCCATAACCGGACCGGGAAGGGCTTATTCCTCCGCGTTCCATTGCCAAATCCCGTCCCGGGACCGGTAAGACCACAGTCCCCCGTCGGTGTTGTTCTGCGATATGCCCCTTCCCTGGACCGAGGCGAACAGCGTCCTATCCGAAGGAACCTGGAGCAGGGAATTTACAGGCTTGGGTTCAATGGTATCCTTGTAACGTTTGTTGTCGTCCGCCGTGGAATGAGCAGGGTCGGAGCCGGGCTCCTTCAAGGTAATGTCTCCGGTGGGGAAACCGGAGGTTATATCCAGTTCCCGGTAGCCGTAGGTGGAATTGGAACCGGAAAGGGATACCCGGACCGCCAGCAGAAGGAGGGTATTACCGCCGTTATCTTTCCACACCGCCGCCGGCCCGGTGAGAGAGAGGGAGTTGTCCGCCGCCTCATATACCTTCTTAACGGAACCGGAATTCAACTCTATAAGAGCGCCGTCCCCGCGGAGTGCGATGACGGACGAGGACGGAAACGGAAGCTGAATAAGCCCCTTTATCGCTCCCTCGGTTTCGGGTACCAAGCTAAACCCTAAGGTATCAGGGTTGGTACTGGTGTACACCCCTCCCCCATCGGTGGCGAAGTAATGTTTATCACTGCCATCGTAAGCCGCTCCGGTTAAAAGGCCCGTAGTGGACGGTATCAGGGTTAAACCGGTAATGCCGTCGGTATGAAACACCGCATAGGCGCCGGCGGAATTGCTGGCCCCCAGATAGAGGCTATCGGTTAGGGGCTTACCGTCACTGCCGCACTCCCCGTAGATGGTCTGGAGCCGGGAATACCCTTGGTTGTCGGATACAAATTTGACTTCCGTCCACTTCATTTCTTTCCAGTCAAAACGGTAGAGCCTGGGGGAATCCGGATCCGTCAGGGCGTAGAGATAACTTTTGGTAGCCGCCAGATCGAAGATCCTCCCCGAGGGCTGGGGGATGCTCCCCTTGTCCCACACTCCCTCTCCATTGGGCACTTCGGCGGCATAGCGGTGCAGTGAAGAATCGGCCACATACATTCCGTATTTGGATGTTTCATATTCATAGAGCACCATCTTCGTGGGCACTCCCTTGACCCGGGGCTCCCGGGGTTTTACCTCCCGGGAGATCATGTCAAAGATTGGAGCCTGCTCGCAGGCAAACAAAAACAATGCCATAATCACGAGCCCGTACCATTTGCCGGCAGGGGGCCGCGGAGTTTTATGTTCGGAACCTAAAAACCTCATCCTTCTGCTGTCCTTCGAGCCGGCCTGCCGGAAACGCTGCGGCCGGCTCCTTTGTTAAAAATGGTACCGGACGCCTATGGTCAGTTCAAAAAAGTGGCCGTGGACCGATTCATCCGGGTTTTTGGTGATCTGCGGAAGCCACCACCAGGCCGTATTGATCCCGAAAGACCAGTCGGGATTAAAGCGGAAAAAAGCCGACGCCCGGGGTTTGGCAAAGAACCCCAGATAGTTGTAACTCTTGGATGTTCTTAACTGCTGGGGGGCTATCCCCAGTCCCAGGGACAGCGGAAATTCAAAACGCTTATATACAAACTGGTACCCTATTCTGACGTCAATGGGGATAATAATAAGCATGTGTTTGCCCAGCGTAGGGGCAAACATCCCCTGTAATTCCCCGCCCACAAAGACGTTGGATCCAATAAAATAGTCGTAGGAAAGGGAACCGGTACCCCCCACGGTCATGTTATGGGGAATAATTCCGCTGCCGGATTTGCCAAACGCCGCGGGTATCGAAAGCCCCACCGAAATCCCAAAAACCTGATCCCCCCGGGAATAGAGGTTCGATATAAAACCGGACCAGTCATCCTCCGCCGGTATCTCCCCTTCCTCCGGCTGGGCCCCCAGGGGGCTCAAACCTGCTATCAGCATACACAAAAAGGGCAAGAACCACGCCCCCCGCGGAATTCTCCGCCCCCTTTTATCAAACAACCCGGGGATTCCGGGCTTTTTTGCCCCTGCAAACACCATAATACTCCTGTATACCCCAAGGGGACAAGTTTTTCTAGCGGTTAATCCCGGCCGTCTACCGGAACATACGTGTAACATACAACAATCCGGCGTTCTCCAGGGTTACTTGGGTTCCAGTTTCAGATACTCAAGCAGTACCGGATACCGGGTTAAAAGGTCCCCGTAGGCGGCAAGCTCGTCCAGGCGGAACCGGGAATCGATGTGCCGTTCCGCATTGCCGTAGGCCGCCGCCGACATATAATCACGCTGTCTGTCCAGATAATCGGTGTAAAGATCACGAAGCCGGGAGTAAAGCTGGAAATCGGGAAAACGAATCTGCGGAATACGGCAGGAAAAATCCCGGATATAGGGAAAATTCACCAGAACTTCCCGCTCCAGGGCGGCGCTGGCCCCGGTTTCCATGATACGCTGCAGTTCGTCCCCGTCTACGGATTCCATACACCTAAGAACAAAGCCCTCAATGTCCTGCCCCAGGGAAGCGGCATAGGCGTCCAGTTCATCCTGGCCCTGGATGTCCCGTTCCCGGACCAGGGGGATAAGAGAATCCGGGTCAAGGGTAAAGGACAGGACGGCATCGAATTCATAACTGAAATCGGCGTCCACCACGGCAAAAGAAGCGTAAACATCCGCCGAAGGCAGAACGCCCCGCTGGTTTATCCTGCGTTCCACCCGGGGGAGCCGGTACGCCCGGATATCCGTATTGGCAGGGATAAGTTTGTACCACACCCAGCGGAATTCCCCCTCCCGGATCAGGGTTTCGTCAATGCCGTGGGTTTTTGAACGCATAATCCCGTAGGAACCCGGTGAAACCTCAAGCTGAACCCAGCCGAAGAAGAATCCCGCCCCGCCCAGCGCAAGGAGGATAAAAAACACGATGAAAAATTTCCGCATTATTGCCATCCTGAAAACCGCTGTAAAAAATCGCTCAATGGACAGAGCCTATGAGCTTCTCATACAATGATAGCACGGAGTACCGGAAATGAACAAATCCCCCGTAAAAAAAAACCGCTTCGGGGAAAAACCGGACAAGGCCCGCGGGCCCCTCCTTCTGGCTTTGCTTAACGGAGCATCCCTGCTATCGTTTTTGTTTTGTGCCGCGGCCCTTTTCCTCTATGCCGCCGCGGTCAGGGGGGAGTACGATGACGCCGTCCTGTTCGCCGCGATCCGCCGGGGTGTGTACGGCGGCGTAGCCCTGGGCATTCTGTCCCTTTACCGGTTCTTCGCGGGCCTTTGGTTTTGTATACGCTGCCGCCGGCCCCTGCTCCTGATTAGTTCCCTGGGTTTTCTGCTCCTTGGCATCCTGGGAGGCCTTATGGCCGCCGCTCTTAGTCTTATCGGGTCCCTGACCGGAGGAAACGTATCATGAAACGACTCTATGCCCTGAGAGGAGCCGCCCAGTGCCTGAACCAGGCGGAGGATATCCGCCTTCAGACGGCCGCCCTCTATGACGAACTTCTGCAGGATAACGGGCTGGAAGAGGGGGACGTTGTCTCGCTGATCTTCTCCGTTACGGCGGACCTGAAGGCCCTGAACCCCGCCGCTGCCCTGCGCGGGTCCGGCCGGGCCGCCGATCTGGCCCTGTTCTGCGTCCAGGAGGCCGATATTCCCGGCAGCCTGGAACGGGTGGTCCGGGTTCTTATACACTGCTACCTGGAGGAGGGGGCCGTGCCCCGTCATGTATACCGGAACGGGGCGGAGGCCCTGCGTCCCGACCGGGCCCCTCCCCTGCCGTAGAACCCGCGTTAAATAACACCGGCGCATAACCTGCCGCCCCGAAAAACCCGTTTTTCACCGGGTTTTTCATGGTTGCGGATCAGCTAAACGCCGGTTCTTCCGGGGGTTTGCCTGTTTCGTTGTTATGAGCCGCACGAGATTCGAACACGTGACCCACGCCTTAAAAGGGCGTTGCTCTACCTACTGAGCTAGCGGCCCAAGCAT
>JAIRXT010000217.1 GCA_031268125.1 Treponema sp.
GTATCAAGGTGGTGCGGTATTCGGACGCCAGTTATGTGGAGGATCAGGATCAGTGGTGGTACGGGGGGATTCACCGCAGTGTGTTTCTCTATTCCACCGCCAAAACTTATATACAGGATTTAAGGGCCTGTCCCGGTTCCTATGATCAGAGCCGGGGGAAACTCGATCTTACGGTAACCCTGGGGGGGGATTTCCCGCAGGAAGATTCCGGCGGCCCCGGAAGCGCGGCCCCGGAGGGGCCTTTCCTTCTTGAATACGCGGTCTACCCCTTTGCCCTGCCGGAAAGCCGGTCCGGCGCCGAGGCCTTTGCCGCCGGGGCCCTGAAAGACGGCCCCCTTACCGGGGGACGCCTGGAATTTACCCCCGACTACCGGAAAAACGCCAATACCGCCGCGCTGGAAATCACCGTGCCCAATCCCCGGCCCTGGTCTCACGAGGCCCCCCATCTCTACGTGCTCCAGGTAAGCCTGAGCCGGGGCGGCGAATCCGGCGGCGGGCACCTTGAAAGTACGGCCTTTCTTACCGGCTTTAGGACCGTGGCCGTTGCGAACCGGGAGCTTCTTATCAACGGCAGGATGGTGTATATCAAGGGTGCCAACCGGCACGAGCATGACGAAAAGACCGGCAAGACTCTTTCTACCGAAGCGATGAAGAAGGATATTGTCCTTCTTAAAACCCACAATTTCAACGCGGTCAGAACCTGCCATTACCCCGATGACGAGCGCTGGTACGATCTCTGCGACCGTTACGGCATCTACCTGGTGGACGAGGCCAATGTGGAAAGCCACGCCTTTTACAGCCAGCTTTGCCGGGACCCGCTTTGGAGTTATGCCTTTTCCGCCCGCATACAGCGCATGGTCGAGCGGGATAAAAACCACCCTTCGATTATCATCTGGTCCCTGGGGAACGAAAGCGGCAGCGGCAGTAACCACGCCATGATGACTGCGTGGATACACAATGTCGATCCTTCGCGGCCGGTAAATTACGAAGGGGCCGTCAGCGGCCGGTCCTTGGACATACTGAACGGCGGCAGGGAGATTACCGACATTGTCAGCCCCATGTATCCCCAGATTGAACTCATCACCGATTTTGTAAAATACCGGCAGGACGACCGGCCCCTGATCATGATCGAGTATTCCCACGCTATGGGGAATTCCAACGGCAGCCTGGCGGATTACTGGAAGGCTATCGAGGGCCACCACGGCCTCCAGGGCGGCTTTATCTGGGAATGGATAGATCACGGCCTTGAGGCATTCACGCCTGAAGGGGTCAAATACTGGAAATACGGCGGCGATTTTGGCGATGAGCCTTCGGACCGGGACTTTATCGTGGACGGCCTTATTCTGCCCGACCAGGGACTTAAACCAGGCATGATCGAATGCCGCCAGGTTCAGGCCCCCCTGCGCCTTAAAAACCGGGACGGGAAGCCCTGGACTTTTGTCGTTGAAAACCGCCAGGATTTTACCGGCACGGAAAGTTATGTCCTGGAATGGAAACTGCTGCGGGACGATCCTTCCGCAATCCTGCGGGCCGCAATCTTGCGGGAGGCCGAAACCCTGCTGGCCTCCGGGACCGCCGCCCTGCCGGAACTGGCCCCCGGAGAATCGGCGGAAATTACCCTGACGCCGCCGGCCGGCCTTAACTTGCAGGCTCAGGGCGGCACGGTGTACTTCCACTTCGACTTCAAACTGAAAAATGACACCCCTTGGGCAAAGGCCGGCCATGTAGTGGGCCAGGCAGAGCGCATCCTCAAAGAAAGCCCCCAGGCCCCCGTGCTGACGGTTTCTGCTGCCCCGGGGTTCCTTTCCCCCGAAGCCGCCCCCCTGGCGGGGGAACTGGCGGCCGCCTTCAGGCCCTCCCTTTTCAGGGCGCCTACCCAGAACGACGGCCTCAAGACCGCCCTCTCCATGAGGGGGGACCCTGCGCTGGAGTTCTACTACAAGGATAAGGCCATGTTCATCTGGCTGGATTATGACCTTCTCCACATGAGGACCGTCGATGAAAAGACCGAAACCATAAACTGGGAAGGCCGGACCGCATCCCGGTACACGGCAACCCTGCTTGCCGGGAAGGGAGCGGCGGCGGATTGCCGGGATGCCAAACTTGGCGTTTACACCGCCGTTTTGGTGAAGGGGGACCCCGCCGCGGGGAGGCCGTACATTGCGGATTTTACCTTTGACCTTGACCCTGCCCTGCCGGAACTACCCAAGATCGGCGTTACCGCCCCGGTAAGCGCCGCCTACGACAGCATCTCCTGGTTCGGCGCAGGTCCCGGTGAATCCTACCCCGACCGCCTGGCAGGGGCCTTCCTGGGCCGCTACCGGCAGCGGGTCGCCGAAATGGAGACCCCCTACGTCATGCCCCAGGAGAACGGGAACCGGAGCCTGGTGCGGAACCTTACCCTGCTGAACAGCTCGGCGGCGGCCGGAAAGCCCGGGGCTCTGGGTATCTGGTGCGCCGCGCCCCTGAACATGAGCGCCCTGCGTTACACCCAGGAGAACATGCTGAATGCCCTGCACACCTGCGATCTGATAGATACCACCAGGGGCCCCAACGGCATCTTTACGCTGAACCTGGATGTTGCCCAGCGGGGGGTGGGGACCGCCACCTGCGGCCCCGACACCAGGGACGAATACCGGGTCCGCGCCGGGTTATACACCATGCGCCTGTACATCGGCGGCCTGTAGGGGGCAGTAATTTTACTTTTACAAGAGCTTGTTCCAAAACTAACCGAGTTTTGGAACAAGCTCAATTTTCGATAAAAAAGACGCCTGTAAAATCATTTTTTTGGTTGAACAAGGGGTCTTTTTCGCTAAAAGTAAAATTGCCGGGCAGGGGGCCGGAATCCCTGCCCCTGTTGCTGAGGCGGTCTCCGGGAAAATACTATTTTTCCAATTGCCGGTCGACCGCCATCAGCCGCACCGCCAGGGCCGCCGAGTTTTTTAGATCCGACACCGTTTCCTGTTTCAGCACCGTCAGGCGGAATATGGCCGATTCAATAAGCGGATACAAAAGATCATCAACGCTTTTTACGTTCATTTTTACGATTTCGCCGGCCTTAATGCCGTCAATCACCATCGTTGCCAGAATATGCCGCAGTTTTAGTGTGCGGCGGCGGACCCGGTAATTCGGATCTCCGCCGTTCCCGGAAATGTGAAACAGGTAGTCCAGAATCACCACAAGAAGGCGGCGGTTTTTTTCCAGCAAATCTATGATCCGGGAAAGGACCCGGATAATTTTATCCACCATGTTCAGGCTGGTATCGGACCGGACCCTGGTAAGATCCGCCTCCACCGTAAGCAGAAACTGTTTAATGCTGTAGTTAAATATTTCTTTTTTATTTTTAAAATAGATGTACAGGGTTGTCCTGGTGATGCCGCAGCGGTCGGCAATCTTCTGGAACGTGGCGTCTTCAAAACCCTCGTCAACAAACACATCAAGGGCCTTTTTTAATATATCTCTGCGCCTTTTTTCATGCTCTACAACAATGGACATACCGTTCCAGGCCCCCCCCGCAAATTCGAATACTGAAAAAAATACGACTGCATCGCGCCGTTGGTTATCTCCTGGCAGGAATCCGCAGGGTGTCCGTAAAAGGATTCAAAACCCGGATGACCGGTGATTACCGCCAGCTTCCATCCGGGGAAACCCCGCCCCAGCGCCGGCATGGCGGCGTAACAGGCCTCCGCATCCGCCGGCTCCCCCAGGCGCTTGCCGTAGGGCGGGTTGGTGATAATAAAACCCGCGGGGTCTCCGGCTTTCCCCCGGGACTCTGCCTCCCGGACCGCCGCTTCGAAGGGCGAACGGGCCTCCTCCATAGGAAGGCAGCGCAGCTCCGGCAGCCGCCCGGCCCCTTCGACCGCTGCGGTTTCGGCGGGGCCGCCCATCATTCTGCCCAGGGCAATATCCCGCGCCCGTTCCAGGGTGGCGGCCGCAAGGGAAACCATCCGGGGGTCCTGGTCGCTTCCGCCGATACGGATACTGTGTTCAAAATTCACCCGGCCCAAAAGTTCAGCCCGGACCGATTCTTCCAGCTTCGGGTCGGCAATCGGCAGATCGGCCAGGGCAAAGCGCCGCCCCAGGCCGGGGGCCGCGTCCCAGGCGTACAGAGCCGCTTCCGCCAGAATCGTCCCGGACCCGCAGAACGGATCGTACAGGGGGAATTTGCGCCGCCACAGCGACAACTGCAGCAATGCGGCCGCCGTGGTTTCCCGCAGCGGGGCGGCCCCGCCCGCCGGACGATAACCCCGCTTGAACAGCGGTTCCCCGCTCAGGTCCAGCATCAGGGAAACCTGATCCCTGTCGATATAAACCCGCAGATTCGCCGCCTTTCCCTCCGCGGGAAGCCGGTTTATCCCGTAGGCCCCGCAGAGCCGCTCCGCCGCCGCCTTGTGAACCACCGCCTGAATGCTTGTTTCCGCCTTAAGAACCGAGCGGCTGCTCCGCACCTTTTCTACCACAAACCCCATGCCCCGGGGAACGTACCCTTCCCAGGCCGTTGTGCGGACCCCCTCGAACAGCGCGTCAAAATCCGCCGCCCGGAACGAACCCGCCTCCAGCAGCACCCGGTCAGCGGCCCGTAAAGCCATAAGAGCCCGGTACAGTCCCGCCAGGCCCGCCCGGAACCGGACCCGGCCAAAGCCCGATTCCACCACCCCAAGGCCAAGCTTCCGCAGTTCCCGGGAGACCACCCGCTCCGCCCCCACCGCGCACAGGGCCGCCGCGCAAAAGGCCCCTTCTTTCTCCGGAATTACCGTTTTCTCCGTTTCCACAGAGACATTATAACATAAAATGTTAATTTGCCGTAGTTAAATCATAAGGGGGGGGCCTGCTACCACGGACAATTACCGCACAGCCGGACCCGCTGAGCGGTCCGCTGCCGCTCTGGCCCCCCCCTCGCTTCACAAAAACCCCGTTTACCCCCGGGAAAAATCCCGCAAAGGGTTTTTGTTCCGCTACCCCCCGGTTCGGGGCAAATACACAGAAATTTCTTGACATCTATACAATAATGAAGTATATATGGGCCATGAGTGAAGAAGCTGTTCGTGAATCGCAGGGAAAGCTGGATTTTGAAAAGGTCTGGGCCATGTTCCAGGAAAGTGTTCGGGAACAGGACCGGAGGTCCCAGGAACTGGATCGAAGATTTCAGGAGACGGACCGCCAGTTCCAGGAGACCCG
>JAIRXT010000009.1 GCA_031268125.1 Treponema sp.
TTGACCCACTTTATTACCACCCCCGATACGGGGAACGCGTGGTTCTACACCTACAACGGCCAGATACTGCCCAGGACCCTCCGGGGCATCTGGGACAACTACCGCGACAAGGGCCTGAATCAGGATCTGCTGTTTGCCTACGGATTTGGAGACGGCGGCGGCGGCGTTACCCGGGACATGCTTGAAGCTCTGCGGGCCGCGGAAAAACTGCCCGGCCTTCCCGCCGTCAAAACGGAGCGTGTTGATGCCTACTTAAAGCGGCTCCATAAAAAAATCAGCGGCCGGGGCGGCCATCCCCGGCTTCTGCACAACTTTCACCGGGAACTCTACCTGGAATACCACCGGGGCACCTACACATCCCAGGCCTATACCAAAAAGATGAACCGCCGTCTGGAACTGCTCTACCGGGACGCGGAAATTCTCCAGTCCCTGGCCGCGTTAAAGACAAAAAAATGGGACGAGGAATCCTGGGAAAAACTGCGCCGGGGCTGGAAACTTATTCTGCGGGCCCAGTTCCACGACATCATTCCCGGCTCTTCCATTGGGGAAGTCTACGAGGATACGAAAAAAGACCACCACGAGGCGATGGAACTGGGAAACGCGGTCTTTGAGGGCGGCCTGGCGGCGCCGGTAGCGGCGCAGGCCGCGGCCGGGAAAGACCGGGACACGGTAACGGCGATCAACACCGCGGGCTGGAAACGCGGCGGCCTTGCCGCCCTCCCCGTTCCTGCAAAGGGGAAGGCCCTGGTTTGCGATAAGGGATCTCTGGTTACCCAGGTTTCCGCGTTCACCGGGGAGGAAAAAGCCTATGTCTGGCTGGACAACATCGCCCCCCTGGGTTCGGCGGAGGTCTGGTACGAAAACGCCGGGACGGCGGCGGAACTGCCCGTGGTCCGGGCCGGCAGGAACAGCAAATTCGTGTTCCGGAAAAACGGGGTGGATACGCCCTTCTACAAACTAAAATGGGACGGCTCCGGCAGGCTTACTTCGCTCTACGACAAGCAGACCAAACGGGAAACCCTTTCGGCCCCGGGGAACGAGCTTCAAATTTTTGAGGACCGCCCCAAGTCAAGCGACGCGTGGGAGATTGAAGCCACCATCGATCTTAAGCGCGAGGTTATCGGCAAGCTGGTCTCCCTCAAAATGGAGGAGACCGGCCCCCTCTTTACCCGGATGCGTTTTGTGTGGACCTACAACAAATCGAAGATCACCCAGGACATGATCCTCTACACGGTCCACAAGCGTATCGACTTTAAGACCCAGGTGGACTGGCAGGAACGGAGCAAGCTCCTCAAGGTAAGTTTCCCGGTGGATATCAACGCGGTAACCGCCCGCTACGAAATTCAGTACGGCAGCCTGGAACGCAACGCCACCCGCAGTACCAGTTGGGACGAGGCCCAGTTCGAAGCTGCCGCCCACCAGTGGGCGGACTACAGTGAAAAGGGATTCGGCGTTGCGCTGATGAACGATTCTAAATACGGCTACGACATAAAAGAGGGGGTTATGCGGCTTTCCCTTCTTAAATCCGCCGAACACCCCGATCCGGAGGCTGACCGGGGAATCCACGAGTTCAGTTATGCCCTGTATGTCCGCGGCGCGCCCTGGCATGAATCGGACCTTATCCCCCTGGCCTGGGATCTCAACGCCCCCCTGATCACGACGCCGGGGAAGATGCCGCTGGGGGGCTTGGTCAGGATCAGCGCGGGGGCCCTGGACGCCGTCAAAAAGGCCGAGGACGGGAAGGACCTTATCATCAGGATCCACGAACATCACGGCGGCCGCACGCCGCTTAAAGTTGAATTCGCCGTTCCCATATCGGCCTGGGCGGAGGCGGACCTTATGGAAAATCCCCTGGGCCCCTTTAAACAGCGGCAGCTTATCAAGCGGGAACTGGGGCCCTTTGAGATTGTTACCTTTAGGGTAAAACTGTAAAGAACATGGGGTACAAAGGTCTTAACTCAACCAAAAACCTCATCCTGTTTTTTACGGCGGCGCTTCTGTGGACCTGGACGGCCGGTTTCCTGCCGGTGCTGTTCAATCTGACCGGAACGCCGCCGGGAACCTTTATTTTTTACTTTGGCGGCGGCGCTCCCTCCGCTGCCGCCCTGATTCTAGTATTTGCGACATATCCAAAGGCGGCGGTGCAGGAATACTTTGCGCGGTGTTTTTCGCCAAAACGGGCGGGGATAAGGGGGTTTCTTTTCCCCGTCGTTTTCTTTTCCTGCATAGCAATTATCAGCGTAACGGTAAGCGTATATGTTTTTCATCTTGAAATGCCCCGCATGGCGTGGATTCATGCCGTCATTGCCAATCCCGCCGTGATATTTGTTATCCTGCCGCTGAGCTTTGTTTCCGGCCCCCTCAACGAAGAATTCGGCTGGCGCGGCTACGCTTTGGACCGGCTGTTTTTTCGCTTCGGCTTTTTGCCCGCGTCTTTCATATTGGGGCTGATCTGGACGGCCTGGCATCTGCCCTGGTTTTTTACTCCGGGGCAGGCGCAGTACCAAATGCTGCACAGTTCTCTATGGGAAGCCCTGCTCTATGTTCTTTTTAATGTTTTGCTGTCCGTGGTTGTCAGCTTTGTGTACATAATCGCAAACCGCAGTATCCTTGCCGGGGCCTTTACCCACATGATGTCAAATTTTCTTACAAGCCAGCTTTTGGCGCCCCTTTCAAGCGGGGTTCGTTCGGTAATATTCGGCGTTACTTCCCTGTTTTGCCTGGGAGTTATGGTCTTCATTTTGGCAAGCAGGCGTTTTAAGGAACAGTGGAGTACGCAAGAACAGCATATAAAGACCGAAATGGGCTATTTTTCAAATTGATCAGTGTAGATACAAATATGGAACTGTATAAAAACAATGGATTAAAGGTCATATATTAAAGCCAAACATACGCTGCATAATAAGACTGAAGATAAAATAGTATCAAAAGGCGCAAACGCCGTATAACAGCCGGAACGTTAAAGGAAAGCTCAAGGATTTAGAAAAGACCCCTTGAGTTTTCCGCCGCTTTCAGACTTTAATTTACTTTGTAAGACAACCGGATCGTTTTTCTTTTTCAGGTGATGCACATGATAAATTTTTCCCAGGAACTTGTATCTATGTTGTTGACCCCCGCGTTGGGCGCTGCGGTGTAAAGCCAGGGAAGAAATAAGCCTTCATAACTTTTTTCTTTGACAAGGGCCAATATATACCGCTGCATATCGCCCGGAACTTTACGAAGCTGGTCAAGCGTAGAAAGATCAAAGTCCTTGTATTTCTCCAGTTTAAAAGGTTTTATTACCTTGTTTTTTAACAGCACTTCCGCTTTGCCCGCAAATTCCGTATTACTGGTATTCGCGGGGATTTTTTTAATTTCTTCCGCAAGGTCCGTATTACCAATAATTTCAAACCATGTGTAGAGTCCCGATCGGTGATCGTGAAACAGCGGCAGCACGGATTCCGGTGCATTTTCAAGAAGGAAGATTATGTCGTCGATATTCTGCGCCTTGAAACCATTGTCAACCTTGAACGGTATACCGGGATTGAGGAGATAGGCAATTTTGAGAACGCCGTTATTCTCTTCTTTCTTTGCCGATGATTCTTCGGCGATTTCCTCAATCTTTTTTGAGATGTCGGGATAATCGTCTTCCAGAAACGTACACAGGCGGTTCCGGCGAAATATGTAATTTTTAGCAGCCTCGATGTTGTCCAGGAGTGTGCTTCCCAGGTCCTCTAGCGTGGTGCATGCGGTTTCGCCTATGGAAAAGGTCCAGTCTTTTTTCGCCTTCTGGTAGACTTCGACAGTTTCTCCCGCCAGGTGCCGCATCACTTCGTCATAGCCCCAGCGGTGTTCCGGGTCGATGACGAGCAGCCCCCTGATAAGGCGTTCCATGTTTTGGCCGACCTTTGGTTCCTTGCTGAGGATGTCGTCGGCGATTCTGCCTTCGATGGTGTCCCGGATAAGATGCGCGTCGTTGCGGCGCTTGCCGTTTTCCGTGGTGAAGGGGTCTTTGCCGGTGAGGAGTTCCCAGAGGGTGATGCCCAGGGCATAATAATCCATCTT
>JAIRXT010000023.1 GCA_031268125.1 Treponema sp.
AAATATCCCAAAGGCGCTTTTTACCGCATCGGCAAAGGTATAGGTCAAATTGAACCCTTCCCGCCGCTTCCATGCCGACTCCCCTTCGGCCCGTGCCCCAACTTCATCAAATCGGCTCAGTTGTGCCGGTAATATCCCCCATCCCATGCCTCTGTTTTATCATATCTTTTCTAAAAGTAAAATCGCTGTTCCGGCGGGTCCTTGACTTGACGCTTCCAATGCCGGAAAATGGAACATAGCGAGGAGGCAAGCAGACTAATGAGTGTTATTGAATACGTGCATGCCAGGGAAATCCTGGATTCCCGGGGAAATCCCACTATCGAAGTAGATGTGGGGCTGGAAGACGGTACCCTGGCACGGGCCGCGGTCCCCTCGGGGGCTTCTACCGGCGACTATGAGGCGGTGGAACTGCGGGACGGCGACAAGGGCCGCTACCTGGGCAAGGGGGTCCTTAAGGCGGTGGATAATGTAAACAACATTATCGCGCCGGAGCTGGAGGGGCTGGATTCCCAGGACCAGCTTGATATTGACCGCACGATGATCGAACTGGACGGAACCGAAAACAAGGCCAACCTGGGGGCCAACGCCATTCTGGGGGTTTCCATGGCCAATGCCCGGGCTGCGGCAAGCTACCTGGACATTCCCCTTTACAAGCACCTGGGAACCTTCCATTCCAGCCTGCTTCCCGTTCCCATGGCCAACATTATCAACGGGGGCAAGCATTCGGACAACAAGATCGACTTTCAGGAGTTCATGGTAATGCCGGTAGGGGCCGATTCGATTAGGGAGGCGGTCCGCTGGACGGCGGAGGTCTTCCACAATCTGAAGAAGCTGCTCCGCGACGCGGGCAAAAATACGGCCGTGGGCGACGAGGGCGGTTTTGCCCCGGATATTGGCAACGAGGAAGCCCTGGAATACATCATGAAGGCCATCGAGAAGGCCGGTTACCGGCCCGGTGAGCAGATTGGCATCGCCCTGGACTGCGCCAGTTCCGAACTCTACGGCGAAGGCGGCAAGCAGGGCTACAAATTCTGGAAATCCAATCCCGACAAGCTCTTCAGCGCCCAGGAGATGATCGACATCTACACCAAGTGGGTAGAAAAGTACCCCATCATTTCTATCGAGGACCCTCTGGACCAGGATGATTGGGACGGCTATGTGGCCCTGACCAAACAGCTTGGTTCCAAGGTCCAGATCGTAGGGGACGACTTCTTTGTTACCAACACCAAACGGCTGGAAAAGGGTATTGCAATAGGGGCCTGTAACTCCATCCTTATCAAGGTGAACCAGATCGGGACCGTTACGGAAACCTACGAAGCCGTGGAAATGGCCAAGCGGGCGGGCTACACCGCCGTGGTGTCCCACCGTTCCGGTGAGACGGAAGACACCTTCATTGCGGACCTGGTGGTGGGCCTTGAGACCGGCCAGATTAAAACCGGGTCGATGAGCCGCACGGACCGTATCTGCAAGTACAACCAGCTTATCCGCATCGAAGAAGAGCTGGAGGGTGTCGCCGAATACGCGGGGAAAAAGGCTTTCTACAACATCAAGAAGTAATGCAACTACGGCGAAGGCCGTGAATTTTACAAGCCGCCCGCTGGGGCGGCTTTTTTTGTGGGCCTATGAGCGGGGCCGCCGGGCCAGGGCCCGTTTAAGGGCGTCCATATCGGCATCCGTGCCGGGGCCGCCGGGGAGCAGTTCTTCCGGGTCTACATCCAGGTTAAAGGGCCGCCGGGCCGCGTGTTCCGGGTAGTGGGCATCGCTGGAGGTAATAAGGGGGTAGCCCAGGGTGTCCAGCGGGACGGGCGGAGCGTCCGGGTGCATCAGGGCCGGGGGAATGCGGGTACATTCCAGGGCGGCCCAGGGGCCGGGGATCACCGCCCCAAGCTGGCTTGACATGGAGAAGGCCGCCCGGTCTACATGGGCGGGGATAGCGATGCCGCCGTACTCCGCCGCTTTGGGTCCAATGGCATCTACCGAAAGGTCCAGGGGGCCGACAAGATAGTATTCCACCTCCCCTTGAATGTTGTCTTCTTCGTCCACGTAGACCTGGTCCCCGGTCTTATCCGGGTCGTTGGGAAAGGGCAGCAGGATGCGGTACGCGTATTCGCTAAAACTCAAGCTTGCTTCCAGACTGGTAAAAAGACAGAGAACGTGAATTTCCTCGCTGGTGGTAGCCTCCATGCCGTAGATGGGGATGATGCCCCGGCTGGCGCATAATTTGGCGAAGGCGGGGCAGTTCAGGCTGGAATTGTGGTCCGTCAGGGCCAAGACCCTAAGCCCCCGGGCCGCGGCAATGTCCACCAGGAGCCGGGGGGACAGGTCCAGGGAACCGCAGGGGGAAAGGCAGGAATGGTTGTGGAAATCGGCTAAAAGGGGCATTAGTCCCCCCGCAAAAGATTATAAAGCTTCCCCGAAACGGTAAATTGATTTTCGGCAGTTAAAAGTACCGCAATGCCCTCTTCCCTAGCGGCCTCCAGCATGTCCGGGGGCAAGGGGCGGGAATTGCAGATCACAATGGCCGTAATATTTACCAGGGTAGCCACCGCCACCGTGTTCTTATGGGCCTGGATGGTAATGAGGGCGCCCCCGTCTTTGGCGTTTGCTATCACATCGGAAAGCAAGTCCGAAGTATAGGCCCCGGACAGGGGTGTATCCTCAAATTCGCCCTGGACAATCTGCGCTCCCAGGGCCGCCGCCGCTTCCCGGACGGTCATTCAGGATTCATCCTTGGGAGAATTGATAAACACTGCCGAACGGACCGTAGTACCCGTGCCCGGCGTAGAATTAATCGAAAATTCATCACTGACCCGCTTGGTATTGGCAAGTCCCATACCGGCGCCGAAGCCCAGGGAGCGAATCCACTCGTTGGCGGTAGACCAGCCCTCCTGCAAGGCCAGGTTCACATCGGCAATCCCCGGCCCCGTGTCGGCGGCGACGATAATCACCTTGTCGGGCTGGATGGTACAGTGAATATTCCCCCCGTGGGAATGGACCACCTGGTTAATCTCCAGCTCGTAGCTGGCAATGGCCACCCGGCGGATGATTTTGGGGTCGATGTTCCGCTGTTTTAATGCCTTTTTTATCTCGGTAGAAGCCTTGCCCGCCAGCTCAAAATCGTATCTTACGGTAGTATAATCCATCTCCGAATAGGACGAAACGGCGCCCGCTTCCTTTTGATGCATCTTCTCCAAACGCAGAACTTCCCGGTTCATCTCTACCAGCAGGGAACTAATCACATCCTTGGAACTGATAATTCCCACCAGTTCCTTGTTTTTGTTTACTACGGGAAAGCGCCCGTAGCGGTATTTGTTGAGATAGGAAATGGCAAACGAAAGGGGCATGTCGTCTTCCAGGACAATCACATCTTTGGTCATCCGTTCCTGGGCCGGGCAGTCAATAAAACCCTTGTCCAGGGCGGTAACAATGTCGTCAATCGACACAATGCCGGCCAGGACCCCGCTTTCGGTAATGGGTATCCCGGTGATGTAATTTTCCCGCATCAGGGCCTGGATGTACCGCAGGGTATCAGTTTTTTTCGCGGTGATTACCGCCGTTATCATTACGTCTTTGATTTTTAGCTGATAGATGAGCTCCAGCACCGCAGAGGGGGAATCCACCGTGCTGATGGGGATATCCTCCTTGCCCTGAACCATCATGAGACGGAACCCTTTCCCAGAATGTACTGTTCAATGGTATCGGCCACCCCATCCTCTTCGTTGGATTTTTCCGTTACCAGATCGGCAATCTTCTTGAGCCGTTCATCCCCGTTGATCATGGCAACCCCCACGCCGGCCCAGCGGATCATCGCCTCGTCGTTCATGGAATCCCCAATAGCCATGACCGCCTTCTGCTCAATCCCCAGTATCTGGGCAACCCGGCTCAGGGTGCTTCCCTTGTCAACTCCCCGGGGTAAAATCTCCAGGAAGTAGGGTTTGCTGGTAAACAGGTTTATATCACTCCCCAAATAGGTTCTGACAAGGATCTCCAGCGGCTGGAGCAGCATGGGATCCCCGGGGATCAAGAGCTTATTACAGCCTTTTTTCACAATTGCATGGAAATCGCCGGCCACCACCTGCTTAAGACCCGTTAGTTTTTGATCATACCGGGAGAATTCATTGGTCTTTGACACGTACATAATGTCGTCTTCGTAGATCTGAACCGGAAAGCCCTCCGCCGTTGCCAAATCATAGACCGCCAAGGCAGTTTCGGTGTCCAACTGGCTCTCCCAAATTATCCTGCGGGTGTTGCTTTCCTGAATGATTGTCCCGTTGCTGCAGATAATATAACCGACGCGCTTGTTCATCCCCAGAATCCGGGAGAACTGCTCAACTGCCACGGGAATCCGGCCGGAGGCCAGCACCACCACAAGCCCCTGAGCAGCCGCCTTTTTTATTACGCTTCTGGTCCTGTAAGAGATGGACAGATCGGAGCGCAAAAGGGTGTCGTCCAAATCCAAAACGAGCATCCGCATGGGTTCCATAGTGATAGAATAAACCCATCTACTCTGTAATTCAATAGCAATCATCAAACATATTAGATATAATCCACTGTATGGGCAAGGTTTATGTCTTTGTAAACCAAAAGGGGGGCGTTGGAAAAACCACGTCCGCCGTAAATATAGGCGCATACCTTGCGGAAGAGGGGAAATCGGTACTCCTGGTGGACTTTGATTCCCAGGCGAATCTGTCCAGCGGTATGGGGATACGCCCCCTTAAACCCGGAGTGTACGAGCTGATCTCCGGTTCGGCGCCTATAGACAAGACTCTTCGAAGCACGGCGCTCGCCACATTGAAGGTAATCCCCGCGAGGATAGATTTGTCCGGGGCGGCAGTAGAGCTAATCGAGCAGCAGGATCGGGACTTTTTCCTGACATAGGCCCTGGAACCGGTCCGCCGCCAGTACGATTACATTCTCATCGACTGTCCGCCCAGCCTGGGGGTACTCACCTTAAACGGTATGGCCGCGGCGGATGCGGTGTTCATCCCCATGCAGT
>JAIRXT010000039.1 GCA_031268125.1 Treponema sp.
GGGGTCCTGTCGGCTGGAAAAATCCGGGGCCCCCACCCCAGATTCTTTCCACCGCCACCCCTGTTACTTGTTTCGGCGCTCTTTTCGCCATTTCCCCATCGTGAATTACCTTAAGCCAAGGGGTTTTCAAGGTAAAAAATGGTCAAACGGCAGCCGGTACGGTTTACTGCATAACGAACCCGTACCTTTGACCATTTTTAGGTTGAACGGTTATTTTTTATATCCGAACCCCCTGCTTTTCGAGGGTCCCCCGCACCTGGGCGATATTCACCCCTGCGGGGACAACCTTGGCCTGCACGGAAAGGCCCGCCGCAACACCGGCTGCCTGCCCGGTAAGCATGCAGGCAAAGATGGCGCGGATACCGGATTCCGCCACATGGCTGGAGGAAATACAGCGTCCCGCCACCAGCAGGTTATCGGTTTTTACCGGAACCAGGCAGCGGTAAGGAACCTGGAACGTCCGGTCATCGTCGGGGCCAAGGTGAACCATGATATGCCCCTTGTAACCCTCCCCTTCCAGCCGCCCGTCCCCCAGCATGTTTCCGTCCGGTGAAAGCATGTCGTACATCCGGGGGAACACGCAGATTGCATCATCAAAACGCTTACCGGCCTCAATATCCTGGTGGGTAAGACAGTATTTCCCCTCGATACGGCGGGAATCGCGGAACCCGATTTCCGGGGCAATGGAGGCAAGCTCTATATCCTCAAAGCCCCGGAAGTTGTTCCGCATATAGTTCAGAAACTGCTTGATATACGCCCGGCATTCAATTTCTCCCCGGCTCAGGTCCACATTGCTGGTAGGGTCGATCATGTAAGAACAGGGATAGTTTATATAACTTATCACCCCCGCACGGGTCAGCCGGCCAAAGGGCAGATCCTTGCGCTTACAGTCCAGGCCCGTCCTGCCGGAAAGGTATTCTTTCTCAAACTTCTTGCCGATTTCTTTGAGTTTGTCCCCATTGTCCAAAAGATAATGGGTGTCCACACCGGCCACCCGGAAGTTAAGGGTCCCCGGCTGGCAGTAACCGTCCGTATCGCGGCCCTGCCGGTAGGGAACCCCCGCCGCGACAGCCACATCCCCGTCTCCCGTAGCGTCAATCACCACCTTTGCGCTTACGGCCATAGGCCCCTGCTTCGTCTGGATAATAACGGCCTGGATACGCTCACCGTCCATTACCACATCGTTGACAAAGGAGTGCAGAATAACCTGCACCCCTTCTTTTTCCAGAAACTCATCAAGAAATATCCTAAGGTAATCTGCGGAAAACCGCCGGCTGCCTTCCCGCAGGTCATGGCTCCGGCCGTATTCAATCCGGTACGCGTCTTCGATCTCCGCATAGAGCCCGTGGGTGGAAAATTGAGTACCCGCCAAAAACCAGTTGCAGGTTTCCACATAACAGGCCGTGATATTCCCGCCCAGAAAACCGCGTTTCTCCAGCAGCAGTGTTGAAGCCCCGGTTCTGGCCGCGGAAACCGCCGCCCCCAGCCCCGCCGGGCCGCCCCCCACCACAAGGACATCCACTTCCCGGGAAACCTCTACTTCCTTCGGCTTAATAATCACTGTCATAACCGCGCCTCCTTTTTAACGCCGCCTGTTTCAAAATCCGATCAATTTTGAAACAGCCTTATTTTAGTATTGTTACCCAATAACCGCAGCGGTACTCTTCCCCCGCGGCAATACGCAATGTTCCGGGGCGGCCCTTCCAGTCGCCGTCAAGGGGGCCTATGGGCAGAGAACTGATGGACCCATACCAGGGCTCCAGGGCAATAAAGGGAGCCCCCGCGGAAGTCCACAGTTGGAACCATGCGCCGCCCCCAATAAACATCCGCAGGGCCCGCGGGGCGGCCCGGCTTTTCAGCGTTACCGCCCGGTCCTGCCGGACATTAAAACAAAAGGCCCCTTGTTCAAACATGCTGTAATCAAGGCGGAGAGTCCCGCCGCCGGCGTCCATAAAACGGGTGATATTTTCGCGGGGGCTGTAGCTTTTAATAACGGCTTCCGGGGATTCGGGTTTTTCAAATTCCAGGACATAATCGCCAAATTCCCCCGCCCCGCCGATGGGGCAGGAAAAGCGCGGATGCCCGCCCACGGAAAAATACATCTCCCTGGTATCGTTATTTTTTACCCGGTATTCGGTTACCAGGGCCGTTCCCTCAAGGGCGTAGCGCACCCGGAAACAAAACCGCCAGGGATACTGTGCCAGGGTTTCCGGGGTTTCGGAAATTTGATACAGGACGGAGGCGCCCGTTTTTTCAACGATACTAAAATCGCAAAACTGGGCAAAGCCGTGCATCCCCATGCGGTATTCGTTTCCGTCCAGGCGGTAAACTCCGCCGGGAACCGCCCCCAACAGGGGGAAGCAGACCGGCGTACCCCCCGATTCACCGGAAGACGGACGCCAGATATAGTTCACCTCATCATCGTTAAATCCAAGGGCCCAAGGTTCCGCCCCCATGCTTTCCGCAGTAAAGGTAATCGTACCATTGGCGATTGTGGTTTTCATGACAGGGCGGCGCCGGGAATTGCGGTGTTAAGGTGATAAATACTTGTGGAGGCGGTAATAAAAAGCCCCCGGTCGTCAAAACAAAGATTGGCCGCAATTTCCGGCATTTTAACAAGGCCCAGAATTTCCCCCTGGGGATTCAGCAGCCATATTCCGCCGGGACCGGTTACATAAAGGTTCCCCTGCGTATCAAGCCGCAGGCCGTCCGGCTTTCCTTCACCGGCTTCCTCGTCAAGATGGATAAAGCGCTCCATGTTTCCCGATGCCAAATCCAGCCGGTATACATCGGAACCGCGGGTTTCGGTGATGTAAAGTACCTTTTCATCCGGCGAAAGGGCAATGCCGTTGGGAAATTCCAGGGCCTTGGCAGGTTCAAACAGGTGCATCTCCCCGGTTTTTTCATCGTACCTAAACACGCTGCTGTGCCCGGTCTGGGGGCCTTCAATCTTCCGGGTCAGGGGATCGGAAAAGTAGATACGCCCGGCGGAATCCACAATAACATCGTTACTGCCGTTGATGGGCACGCCCCGGTAAGTATCAACAACGATATTCCCCGCCAGGTCCATGACGGCCCGCCTGTCGCGGGCGCAGCGGAGAATCCGGCCGTTTTTCCGGTCATAGGTCATACCGATGGAAAAAAAAGAATTACTGTCGATAAGGGTAGAAGCGCCGTCTTTATAACAAAATATTTTATTCACCATGAAGTCGGTAAAATAGTGCAGCCCCCGGCAGTAAACCGGACCTTCAGTAAAGGTAAAACCGGTATCCCATTTTTCCAGCGGCTCGGCGGCATCGACAAGAGCGTCAACAGCGGAATCATAGCGTATCAGTTCCATGACGGCGGACTCACAAGGGGCGGCTGTTCATCGTAGAAAAGCGGCTGGGGCGGCGGAAATATCCGGTCAATTTCCTTGAGTACGTCATCACGCAGCGTAATATCAAGGCTGCGCAGCAGTTCCTGCAAATCCGCAAGAGCGGCGGGGCCGATAATGGGACTTGTTACTGCGGGGTGGTGCATTTCCCAGGCCAGGGTAACAACAGCCGGCTTTTCCCCCAGGTCATGACAAAGCCTGGCGTATTCCAAAAGCCGGGGCCGGTATTTTTCTACCAGAGGGGCGGAATGGGCTTCTATGGGCCGGTTCTTTTCCGGTTCAAGAAGATCAACGGCAAGCACGCCGCGTTGCAGGGGGCTGAACAGGGTAACGCCGATACCCTGGTCCATGCAGGCCGGAAAAGCTTCCAGTTCCGCGGCGCGGTATATCATGTCGTAGCGATGCTGTTCGCAGATAAAACCCATAAAACGGCGGTTCCGTGCGGCTTCCTGGGCCTTCATCAATTCCCAGCCGGAAAATTTGGATGCCCCCGCGTAATCAAGGCGCCCCGCTTTAATAAAGCCCTCAAAGGCTTCCCATATTTCATCCCACTGAACATTCCGGTCAACATGGTGAAGGGAAATCATCTCGATATGATCAGTTCCCAGCCGTTCAAAACAGCCTTCAATATGGCGACGCAGTTTCCACAGGGAATAATCATCGTTGACATTCCCAAGATCGTCGTAGTCGTTATTAAACATGGCGCGGCCCACCTTCGTCGCCATGAACACCTTTTCTCTTCTGCCGCCGCCCTGCTTAAACCATTTGCCGATAATCTGTTCCGAAGCGCCGGATTTTCCTGCGCCGTGATTACCGTATACGTTGGCGCAGTCAAAAAAATTGATCCCCGCCTCCAGGGCGGCATCCATAATTTTGAACGCCTCCGCCTCCGCCGTGCAGCCCCAGTTTCCGGGGAAACCGGTCCCATAACCAAAATTACCCGTACCAAGGCACAGGCGGCTGACTTTTACATTCGATCTGCCCAGCTTTTTGTATTCCATGAACAGCACTCCACGGCCGCGACGGACCGCGGCCCATTTTAATAGTTTTTTTGAATCAGGCGGAAACACCGGTTTTACCGGAAACATAAAGCTGATTCCAAAACACACGGGTTTTGGAATCAGCCTGGGTAAAACCGCCCCTTATTTACGGGTAAAGTCCGCCGTCATCCGGTAATCTTCGGCCTGGCCGCCAAGTTTAGCGACCGCGTCATTGTAGCGCTTGTCGAGATCCTCCAGCACCTGGGCCGGTGTCTCCGAATAGCCTTTGGCAAGAATCCTTTGAAGCGTCTCGCGGTAGGTCAAGCCTTCAACCTGCACGATATTCTCAGGCGATGCGGGCGATATGGCAGGATTCGGCACGCCGGCAAATTCCTTAAAGCCCTTGGCGGCCGGTTCATTCCGGGCAAGACCAACCGCTTCCTGGCGGAACGGAACATACAGGCCGGCCTCGTAAAGCTCCGCCAAATTTTCATCGCTGTAGAAGAACTGGAAAACTTCCATCGCCTTTTCAGGATTTTTCTTTGCCGCCACACCCATTGTAAGCAGGTTAGAGGCGTCAACAAAATCGCGGTACCTGGGAGCGCCGGGTCCATTAGTTGGGGGATCGATGGGGAGCCAATCACACTTTGCGGGAAACTGGGTATTGTAAACGCCGCAGTCAAAGCTGGCGCCGGGAATCATGCCGATATTTCCTTCGGCAAAGCGGGCCCGCATCATGTCCGCATCAAGCCCTTCGAATCCGGGGAACACGCTGCCGTCTATAACCATGCCGTGAACGGCCTCCACAGCAATCCTGTTGGCGGAAAACTGGAACCGGAGGTTTTCGTTGTCAAAACCGGTGTTGCCGGTATTGATGGCGTTGGGCATGGTCAGGTATGAACGCATTACCCACGGACTTTGAAGCCCTGTAATATAACCGTACTGCCCCTTTGCAGGATCGGTAAGCTGTTTGGCAACGGCGCGGACTTCGGCCCAGGTTTTGGGATATTTATCGGGAGTAATACCGGCGGCGTCAAACATATCCTTGTTAATAATAAGTTTGAAGGTTGTCATGGAATAGGGGAATGTATACACCTTACCGTCAAAGACCTGGGAATTTTTCATAAGGTCCCCGGGATTATACCTTGCTATCATTTCCTGTCCGCCGGGCATTTCTTCAAGGGATACCAGGTATCCGGCGCCCTGAAAACGCTGTATATCTTCCCCGGTAGAACGGAATATCTCCGGCGCATTACCCGACATTGTAGCATTGCGGATCAGCTCATGGTAATTGGCGCCGTAAACGGTATATTCAATCTGAATGCCTTTTTCTTTTCCAACGCCTTCGTTGAAACGGGCAACCTGCTGGTCGCGCAGCGCCTTATCACTCGCGTTGTCTGTCCAGACGCGAATAGTAGTAACACCGCCGGACCTGTCCCTGCCGGCGCCGCCAAATACCGGGGTAACTGCCAGAACAAATACCCAGCCCAGCATAATCGCAAGAAGTCTGCTTTTCATTGATCTTCTCCTCCAAATTATTTTTATTACGTTTCCCGTAATAATTTCAGCCCTTGACAGAACCGCTTGTCAGCCCTTCGATAAAATAGCGGTTAAAGCAGAGATAAATAACGATCATGGGAATAATGGAAAGGGCAGTACCCGCAAGCATTAAATTCCAGGAAGAAGCCGCTTCGCCGGAACTTTTAAGATTGACAACACCGACAATCAGGGGCATGCGTTTGGGGTTGGCCATCGTAAAAACCATAGGGAGCAGGTAATCGTTCCATGAACTCCTGAATGAAAGAATGCCGATCGTAGCCATCACCGGCGTGCAAAGCGGCGCAATTACATGGCGGAATATCTGAAAAAACGAACAGCCGTCTATTTTTGAAGCCTCGTCAATCTCCCGGGGGATTGATTCAACATAACTGCGGGATATAAACAAATTTGTGGCGTTCATGGCGAAGATGTGAATCAGGATTACTCCCCACAGGGACTGGTTCAAATGTACTATCCGCATGATCATCATAAGCGGATACAGGGTCAGGCTCCCCAGGGACACAAACATTGAACTTAAAACCATGTAATAGAAAAACTGCTTGCCCGGAAAATAGCCGCGGGCAAAGACATAACCGGCAAGGAGGCTGGTAATGATGACGCCGGAAACGCTAAAAACAGAAATAAACAGGCTGTTGAAGGTGTACTGCCGGAAATTCGCCAGCTTCCATGCCTGAACATAGTTTTCAAACACGAATCTTTCCGGTATCAGCCTGCTGCCCGATGTTAAAATTTCGCTTGAACTTTTAAACGATCCCATAAAAGTATAAAAAACAGGGAAGACGGCAAAGCACGCGACAATAATGAGGACAAGATAAATAACTATTTTGGGCAGTATCTTTTTTCCTGGGGCCATGACGTTCTCCTAATCCGCCAGTTTCCTGGTGGTTTTTAAATAAATCACCGACACAAAAGCAAGAATTATCCCGGTTATAACGGACAATGCGGAAGCATAACCTATTTGAATTGAACGTCCCGAATATCCAAAGAAATATTTGAATACGTGGGTCATTACAACCTCCGTTGCCCCGCCGGGCTGGCCGTTGGTGGAAGCAAGAACAAGATCCGCCATTTTAAGACTGCCGATTATCGCCATAAGCAGAATTATCTGGAACATCTTCCCTATCATCGGGAGGGTGATATACCAGAAAACCTTAAGCGGCGGAACACCGTCCAGGGATGAACATTCGTAAAGTTCATTAGGAATTTGCTGAAGGGCCACCATGAAAAAGATCATGTTGACCCCCGCGTTCTGCCAGACGGACGCGGAACCAAGCATTACCAGAGCCGTCCATTTGTTCCCAAACCAATTGATATGTTCCCGTATCAGGTGCATGTCCTTGAGCAGCACGTTTACAATTCCATCGTAAGCGCCGAACATAAGGGAAAAAATAAGTCCCACAATGGCGGTTGAAATAATTGCCGGTAAAAACAGCACGACCCGGAAGAATCCTGCGCCGTATGTTTTTTTGGTCAGCAAAATGGCAAGGAAAAGGGCCAGAGGTATTTCAACGGCCAGTTTGCCGAATGCCAAAATAAACGTAGTTCCCAGGGATGCCCAATAATCGGTATCCCTGGTAAAAAGCCGGATAAAATTTTCAATACCCGTAAAGGAACTTTGATACCCGTTAAAGTCATAGGGGGCATAACGAAGGATATAAATTATGGGGCAGTAAACCAGGATTAA
>JAIRXT010000168.1 GCA_031268125.1 Treponema sp.
ATGCAAAAAATATACAAGTGCAACAGGCTGCCAGGAGCCCCGGATCAACCATCGCCTGAACGTAAAACCCGGTTGGGTTTTGCAGCAGCCTTGTTACATTAGAGTACAATTTCCCGGAATTCGCCAGTGTTTAAGCGCGGCAATTTTACTTCTTCAGCAATTCTCATGTTAACCGTTCTAAAACGAAAAGACACCATCTCCCCGGGGTCCTGTCGCCGACACCCCTCCCTGCTTTTGCAGGGCGCCTTTTCCATCGAAAATTTTGTAAAAGTAGAATTGCTGCGGGCTTATAGGGTTCAATTGAAATTTGCCGAAAAATTCCTTAGTTTAAAGACGGAGGCGGCAATGAACGCAAACCGGGAGTACAAAAGCAGCGTTTTTTCATGGCTTTTCAGCGAACGTGAGACCCTGCGGGAGCTTTACGGCGCCTTGTCCGGGACAACGGTAGATCCCTCTATACCCATCACTATCAACACCCTGGAAGGGGTCATCTTCAAGGATCGGATGAACGACATCTCCTTTGAGATTGACCGCAGGCTGGTCATCGTGTTTGAACACCAGTCCACGATCAACGAAAACATGCCCCTGCGGATTCTGCTTTATACCGCCAGAATATACGAGGTGATTATTGCACAACGGAACATCTACCGGGAAAAGCGGATACCCCTGCCCTATCCGGAATTTATCGTCCTTTACAACGGGATCGCCCCCTGCCGGGACGAGTATATGCTGAATCTTTCCGATGCTTTTACCGATCCCGGAGAAATGAGCCTGAGCAAGGGGGAGTATCTGCCCCTGGAGCTCAAGGTGAAGGTATACAACATCAACAGCGGGCACAACGAGGAGATACTCCGGCGGAGCAAGACGCTGGGGGACTACAGCTATTTTATCGCGGCAGTACGGAAGTATGAGCGGGAAGGGAAGGGCCGGGACCAGGCGATGGGATTGGCGGTGAAAGAATGTATTGGGAAGGGTGTTTTGAAGGAGTTTTTGGAACGGCACGGGACGGAGGTGGTCAATATGTTAATATCGGAATGGAATTGGGATGAAGCTCTTGAAGTCCGGGAAGAAGAAGGCCGGACGGAAGGCCAAAACGGGGTTTTGGAACTGGTAAGGCAGGGTTTCTCTGTGGAGCAGATTGAAGCGAAGCTGGCCGCCGGTAGAACCGAAGCGGCCGGAAAGCCGGTCCCCCGCAGGTGAAGCCTAAACTTGACCCGTAGCGTTTCTCCGGGGCCGGGAAATTGCCGGAAAAACGCATGTAGAATCTGCCTTCGCTATCTTCAATACGTCGGCAATATGCCGCCGGCAGAGAATTCCAAGGCGCCTGCGGCGCCATGTTTTCCTGGCCCTTTCCCGGCCCCGGACACACGACATGGGTCAAATTTAGCTTTATTGTGGGGAAGAGCTATGTACAAGGTGTTACATGTGCTCCACAGCGCATTCGACCGGGTTAAATTGTGGGTCAAGTTTAGTTCCAGCCCCGGGCTTCCAGGGCTTCGGCGGTGTCGAAGGCGGCTTCAAGCATCCGCTCGGTTACCGGCAGGATAAGCCTCCCGATCTTCCAGGGGCTGCCTCCCCGGGCCCGCCAGGCCAGGGTCGTGTTCTCCCAGATTTCGAAGAACCGGGGGAAGAAGCCCAGCATCAGGGAGAGGGCAAGGCCGAAGCGGGACAGGAGGGGGGTTAGCCGGCCCGCCCGCAGTCCCATGCGCAGTTCACCCATCGTGGTTACGGCGAAGAGAAGGGCCCCGCCGGTAAAGGATACCAGCATGGAAAGGCCCTGTACCAAGCCGCCGGGGATCTCCGCCTTGTTGATATGGAAAAACGGCGCCGGTCCGCCGAATTCGGTGATTCTGATCACAAAGAACAGCAGGGCCAGGGACATGACCGGGCGGCTTCCCCGCAAAAGCTCCCAGGGCCGTATACCCGCAATGACTGCCGCCGCCGCAAGGCCCAAAGCCCCGGCGCAGAGCCCCGGAACGGAACCATAGGCGAAGATCGACAGTAAAAGTACGGCCAGGAGCTTAAGCGGGGCGGGGCAGCGGTGCAGGGGGCTGTTCCCCGCCCGGTACCCGAAAGGGGGAGCGGGGGCCGTCTTCGGCCTTTTGCGGGGAAGCGCCCCCTTCTTATGATTCGTCAAGCCAGGAACAGTCCCCCACGCTGTGGTAGTTCCGCCGGGGGTCCCGGACCCCCCAGGCCGGGTCCAGCCGGTCCAGCACCGCGGCGGGGTTTCCGTTATCCCGAACCAAGCCCCGGTGAAGGATGAGCAGCCGGTCCGCCAGGGCCAGAACTTTTTCCAGTTCGTGGGTCAGGACGATAAGGCTCTTTTCCGCCTGTTTAAGGGAGCGGAGAATCTCCAGTACCTGGACCACCCCCGGCCAGTCCAGATTGGCGAAGGGCTCGTCCATGATGATGATGTCGCAGCCCATAGCCAGGACCCCCGCCACCGCAAGCCGCCGTTTTTCCCCGCCGGAAAGCCGCCGGGGGGACCCTTTCCGCTTTTCCCCCAGGCCCACCGCTTCCAGGGCGGCTTCCACACGGCGTTCCGTTTCTTCCCGGGAAAGACCCAGGTTTTTCGGGCCGAAGGCGGCGTCTTCCTCCACCGTTTCCCCCAGAATCTGGGCCTCCGCGTCCTGGAAAACGATTCCCACGCGCGGGGAACCCCGGAGCAGAATCTCCCCCTCCTGGGCCTTGAGGAGTCCCGCTATACAGCGCATCAGCAGGGTTTTCCCCGAACCGTTGGACCCGGCGGCCAGAAGAAATTCCCCCTCCCGCAGGTCCAGGCTTACCTGGTCCAGGGCGGTAAGGATATTTTCCGGTCCGCCGAAACGGACCGACAGGTTCCGTACCGAAAGGATGGGCGGAACCCCGGCGTTCACCGGCCCCCCCGGTCCGCTACCAGCTTTCTGAGCCGGGGGGCGGCGAAGGCCGCAATACACCCCTTAACGGCGTCCCCCAGGATAAAGGGGATAAACCCGGCGGTCAGGGCCTTGCCCCAGGATCCCAGGGCGAAGTAAAGCCGGATAAGCCCCGGCACGTAGACCACCAGGAGTCCCGCGATAATTGCCGGAATAAGATGCCGGCAGGGGAAGCCGCGTTGCGGCGGCCCCGCGATAAGCCCCGCCGTCAGGGCGGAGAAAAGGTAACCCAGAAGAAAGCCCCCGGTGGGCCCCAGGAGCCGGGCGATACCGCCGGAAGCCCCGGCAAACACCGGCGCGCCGATGATCCCTGCCGCCAGGTAGAGGCCCACCGCCGCCGCGCCGAGGGCGGGTCCCAGCACCAGCCCTGCCAGCAGGCTGAAAAGGTTCTGCATCACCACCGGCACGGGGCTGAAGGGCAGGGGAACGGAAATAAAAGTCCCCGCCGCGATAAGGGCCGCAAAAAGGGCGGCCAGAGTAAGGGAAAGGCCGGCCCCCGGACCTTTCCGGCGGGCGCTCTCCCCGGAAGAAGCGGTATTCTGTTTTATTTTCATTCCCAGAGGTTAACGGCAGGGTTAAAACCGATCAAGTGAGCCAGTTCCAAAACTACGGCAATGGCCTAGGCCGGAAGCAAGTTCTTGGGGTCCTGCCGGGGCAAAAACACCGCGCAGGGCGGCGGATTTTTACCTCCGGCACCCCGTGTTACAGGTTTGGCATACATTTCTGAATTTCCTTTGTGTTGAACCGGGGAACAGCCTCATTAAGATAAATTTGACCCATAACGTTCCTCCGGGGCCGGGAAATTGCCGGAAAAACGCATGTAGATTCTGTCTTTGCTATTTTCGATACGCCGGCAATATGCCGGCGGCGGGGAATTCCGTACGTTTTTCCGGCCCTTTGTACACGACACAGAATGAGAATTGCCGGCTTATCAGGGGGAATTCGGCATAAAAACTTTTACCCTGGGAACGCGCAAGGGATTGGAGGGGCGCGCAGACCCGAAGGGGCTGCGCGGTCCCGGCGTGCCGGGACCGGAGCGGTAGCGGAGCCCCGAAAAGCCCGGTCCGGCGGTACGCCGGATGCGCCCAAAACTAGATCTCTCTGCGGCCGCCAAACATGAATTCGCGGATCCGTTTTTGGGCGGCATTGTGCCTGGCCCGCATGGTCTTGCCCTTGGAAAGCTTGCGTTTATCGGAGCGCCGCTTTCTGCGCCGGACCAGGGTGCTGATATGATAAACCGATACCAGCACGACCATGACAAACGAGATCACCGCAAATATGAGGGATGTGCGGGGGTCCAGATACGCTCCCGGCGCATCGTTGTAAATAACGAGCGCGTGGATGATAATGTTCAGAGATGCCACGGTATAGACTAAAATGCTAATCCAGAGAATCTGAGTTATCATCGAATGGTTGCCTGTTAAGATTTTTAAGATTTTTTTCATAACCTTTGTAATATAAACCTCCGGGTTTCCGGTTGTCAAGAGCGCAGCGGTACGTCAGGCGGTATATCCGGGCGGCGGGGCGGTAATTTTTCGTTTCCAGGCAGAAATCTTTCAAATATCGCTAAAAAAGTGATAATCCTTATCTTTTGTTGGTGTATTTTCCTTGAACAAACCTTGGTTTTTCATTATGATACGTCTATCTATTTATTTGCAGTGAGAGGTTTTGAGCATGTTGGACATCGGTCCCATTCACCGTAATGAATACGAGACAGAAACAGACCGGTCCGAACCTGTTGTTATAGCTGAAGCTCCCGGCAGGATTCACTATTTGGGTGAACATGGAGAGTCTGGGGCGGGGTTGTACCTTTCGTCCGCCATCGATCGCTATGTCCGGGTTGCGGTAAGTCTGCGGAAGGACAATTCCATCCGCTTTTTTGCGGCGGATCTGGGTGAGCGGAAGCGGACGACTCTGGTAAATCTGAAGTATAAGCGGGAAGACCGCTGGGCTAACTACATTAAGGTGGCGGTCCATATCTTTGCGGAGCTGGGAAGCCCTGTCAAGGGGCTTAACTTTACGGTTTGCGGGGATGTTCCCCCGCAGGCGGGCCTTGCGTCTTCTACGGCTATCGAGGTGGCTGCGGTGATGGCCCTAAAGGGGCTGTTCCAGATTTCCATCGGGGAGCGGGAGCTTTTCAACCGGCTCTGCGCGGCGGGGGAACTTTTCTTTGGGAAGAACATTTCGCCCGTGGATTACCTTATCGCCCTTTCCGCCAGGAAGGAGCATTTCCTGCTGGTGGACGAGGCTTCCGGGGAAGTTACCAAATTTAAATCCACCCTTTCCCGTTACCAGATTATCGTCATGGACAGCCGGGTGCCCCGGCTGGGGGTGGAAGATGAACTGAACGAGCGGCGGCGGGAGACAAAAAAGGGGCTGGAGCTGCTGTCCCGGAATCCCCCGCCCTCCGTTGCGCTTAGGGGGATTGATCCGCTGCGCAAGGCCATGCAGGGCTTTAGCTTCCGGGACTTTGCCTCGGTGGATATGTTGGAGTATATGGGGAACCTGCCGGAGGAAATCCGGCGGCGGACCATGCACGTAATCCAGGAGATCCGCCGGGTTTACGATGCCCGGGATGCGATTTGCCGTTCCGATACGGCGGGGCTTTCCAAGATTATCCTCCATTCCCACGAGAGTCTGCGGGACCTCTACGAGGTTTCCTGTCCCGAAATCGACTGGCTGGTAAAGCGGGCCCAGGAGATAGAGGGGGTCCTGGGTTCCCGGATGACCGGCCAGGGCTTTGGGGGCTGTACCTATACGATTCTCCGGGAGGATGCCGTTGAGGAGTACCGCAGCCGGCTGGAGGATTACGAGCGTATCTTCGGGTTTCATCCGAATGTTTATCCGGTAAAAATTGCCACCGGAGGCCGGGTGATTACCACCGGGCGGCGTAAAACGGTTTAGCTGCAAAGCGGTCTGTAATGAATATACTGTTGACCAACGACGATGGTTGTGAAAGCCCCGGTATTCTGCTTTTGGCCGCGGCCCTGCGGGAAAGCGGACACCGGGTTACCGTGGTTGCGCCGGACCGGAATCGTTCCGGGACTTCCCATTCCATCATGTTTCTGGATACTCCCCTGGTCCTGAAAGACCGGGGGCCGGATACCTGGTCCTGTTCCGGTACGCCGGTGGACTGTGTTGTTATCGCCCTGCTGTCCGAAATTTCCGGTAAGCCGGATCTGGTTCTTTCGGGGATAAACCGGGGGGCGAATTTGGGGACAGATTTGCTCTATTCCGGTACGGCGGCGGCGGCCCGGCAGGGGAGTCTTTTCAAAACGCCCTCTGTTGCCCTGTCCCTGGCGGAGCGCCCGGAAGGGTCCTTCTACTGGGACAAGGCGGTTCAGTTTTCCCTTGCACATCTGGAAGAATGGGCTGCCCAATGGAAACCCGACACCTTTGTGAATGTGAATCTTCCCAACACCCCCCAGGGGCCCGGCGGTACGGCTCCGGCCTTTCCTTCCCGCCGCCAATACCACGACGGGGTTACGATCCTGGATGCCCCCAACGGGGACCGTTACTGTTTCTTTAGCGCCGGGGAGGTAACGGTAAGCTCCCAGGACGGTTCCGACCGGGACGTGGTTTCCCGGAACCTGGCCGCCGTTAGTTTAATCTGGGGGCACCCGGTAAGCGGAGACCCCCGGGACCCGGCGGCTCGTATCTGGGGGTAGGTTATGGTGAATAAGAAGAACCCCGCGGACGGGGGACGGGAAGCCCGTGTCTACCCCCTGGAAAACCAGGGCGGAAAGCCAAAGGCCGGCGGCGAATCTTCCCGGGGGCCCTTTACCGGCCGGCCGGATCAAAAGCCTGCCGGGAACACAGGCTACGGCGCGTTACGGGGGATTGGGAAACCGGCCGGTCCTGTATCCCCGGTAAAGGTCCCCGGGGCTGCGCCGGGGGCGGAATCCCTGCTTTTCGGCGCCGGCCGGCTGCGGGAGGGGATCCGCCTGTTCCGTATGAAGCGTTACGATATAGCTCTGAAGGAACTGGCCCAGGTAGACGGGACCGGTTTTTCCGGGGAAGAAAACGCGGAACTGGCCTATTACCTGGGGCTTTGCCATACCAAGCTTGGTCATTACGAGGAGGCGCTGCTCTACCTGGACCAGGTGGTCGCTTCGGGCAAAAACGTACTCCGTTCCTACCAGTGCCGTATGACCCTTTCCTATATCTACGTGATCACCGGAAAGCACAAGATGGCGGAATTTGAACTTATGCGGCTGCAGAAAAGCGGTTTTGAATCGACCCAGTTGTACACCACCCTGGCCTACATAGCCTGGACGAAGAAGAACATCAGGGGGGCCCTGAATTGTTACGAGCGGGTTCTGGAGATGGATGAAAACAACACCACCGCCATGAACGGCCTGGGCTATATCCTGGTGGAAACCAACAGCGATCTTGTCCGGGGCCTCAGGCTTTGCCGCCGGGCGGTGGACAGGAAGCCCCAAAACGCCGTCTACATGGATTCCCTGGGCTGGGCCTACTTCAAAAACGGGGATATTACCGGCGCCCGCACCTGGCTGCGCAAGGCCCTTGATCTGACCTCCCAGGAAAAGGAAATTCAGGACCACTGGCGCGTTGTTACCGGGGAAGAACCCCCGCGGGGAAAATGACGGCCGGCAGCGGGGCAGGATTTTTCCCGGAAAATCCGCGGAGGGTTTCCGCGGTCCGGCGCTGCCTTCTGGTCCTGTTTGGTTTTTTTGCCCTGTTAAGCCTGGGGGCCCAGCAGGAACCGGTGGACCTGGAGGGCCTTTATGCGGAAGAACAGTTCCGTATCGGGGTACAGGCCTTTAACCGCTATGCCTTTAACGAAGCGATCCTGTCTTTTGAGCGGGCCCTTTCCTACCGCCCCGGCGAGCCCCTGATTCTGGACTGGCTGGGCCGGTCCTATTACCGTTCCGGCATGGAAGAAACCGCCCTGCGCCAGTGGCGGGCGGCGGCCCAGGCGTATGGCTGGAATTCCGGGGAGGGTATACTCCTGGGGAGCCGCATCGAGACCGTGGGTAACCGCCGGGGGCTTTTGCCCGTCAACGATGACGAGGTCCGGTATGTGGAAGCCGGGCGCTATCCGGGAACCTACGGGGAAAATGTGTACTTTAGGCAGCCTACGGCGGTGCTGCCCCTGGAAGACGGCAGTGTCTGGGTGGTGGCCTACGGCAGCAACGAGATTCTCCGGCTTGACGTAAACGGGCTGGTAGTTGAACGGAAGCGGGGCCCCCTGAACGGATTCGACCGCCCCTACGATCTGGTTCGTTCTCCCCAGGGGGACCGGCTCTACCTTTCCGAATACCGGGGGGGCAGGGTGAGCGTCCTTGACGCCTCCGGGAACTGGATATCCTACATCGGTTCCCGCGGCCTGGAAAACGGTAATTTGCTGGGTCCCCAAAATCTGGCGGTTGATGAAGACGGATACCTGTACGTGGTGGACTACGGCAACCACCGGGTAGTGAAATTCGACCCCGACGGCCGGTTTATTCTCAGCTTTGGCCCCCAGACCCGGGGCCCCGGGGGGCTGTTCCCCGGTTTTCTTTCCCCCACGGGGATTGCCGTCCGGGACGGGCTGATCTACACCGCCGACGCGGCGGCCAAGCGGATTTTTATTCACGATTCCAACGGAACATACCGGGGGGAACTGGCCGTCCGGGACCTGGCGGGACCGGAAAGCCTGCGTTTCCTCTCCGACGGCAGACTCCTGGCGGCGGACACGAACCGCATCCTCCTGATCGAGCCCGATTCCGCCCTGGTCCGGGTTCTGGGCACCGCGGGAAACAGCCGTTTAAGGATCACCGGGGCGGCGATGGATGCCAACGGGAACCTGCTGGCGGCCAATTTTGACGCGGGGGAGATCTCCGTCCTTACCCGGCTGGACGATATGGCCTCCGGGCTTTTTGTCCAGGTGGAGCGGGTTGACGCGGCGAATTTCCCCCAGGTAACGGTGGACGTATTGGTTCAGGACCGGCTGCGCCGCCCCATTGTGGGGCTGGACGCCAGGAATTTCCTTGCCGGAGAGAACGGCAGCCCGGCGGCGGAGCAGAATTTTGTTTCTGCCGCCTATCGTTCCCCCTTCTTCGATTTATCCGTCCTGGTGGAACGTTCCCCCCGGACCCTTTCGCTGCGGGATGATCTGGAAGCGGCGATTGGGGATATCGGCCAGGCCCTTGCCGGGGACCGGGGCCGTATCCGCTCCATTGTTTCCGCCGGAGTCCAGCCCCGGCAGGAGCGGCCGGACGATTCTACGGCCGCCGCCCGGGGCAGCATTACCGATTACGATGCCCGCTGGCGTTTCGACCTGGGCCTGCGCCTGGCGGCTACGGGCCTTTTGGCCGGTGAAAAAAAGCGGGCGGTGGTCTTTGTGAGTTCCGGGGAGCTTTCTTCGGCGGCCTTTGACCGCTACGGCCTTTCGGAGCTTGCCGCTTACCTTGCGAATAACGGCATTGTGTTCTACACGGTGCTGGTGGGCGGGGGGAACGCGTCGGAGGAGATCCGCTACCTGTGCCGGGAGACCGGCGGGGAGGTTCTGCCCCTCTACCGGCCCCAGGGAATCCGGGGGGCTTTGGAAAAACTTGCCGATGCGCCTGCCGGATCGTACAGCGTCAGCTACCAGTCCCGGTTATCTACCAACTTTGGGACCGCATATCTTCCGGTGGAACTGGAAGTTTACCTGATGGAACGATCCGGCAGGGATGCCACCGGTTATTTCCCGCCCCTGGAATAGTCCGGGAACCGGAGGCCGCATTTTTCCATTACGGCCCCGGAGAGGGCTGTGTCGATTTCCGGCCCCAGATCGAGGGACCGGTACTGCCGCTGGGCTTCGCCGACACGGCCTCTGAGGATGGGGTGGGCGGGGCTAAAGAGGACGCAGCAGTCCGGGTAGGGCAGTATCGACGTTTCGTAGGCGCCGATGCTCCGGGACAGGGTGATAATCTCCTCCTTGTCCGTGCCGATGAGGGGGCGCAGTACCGGAAGCCCCGTCAGGCTTCCTGTGCAGCTTAGATTTTCCACGGTCTGGCTGGCCACCTGGGCAAGGCTTTCACCGGTGATAAGGCACGTAGCCCGGATGCGGCGGGCCAGTTTTTCCGCGGCCTCCATCATGGCCATCCGCAGCATGACGGTGCCCCATTCTTCCGGGGTTCCCGCCTTGATCCGCCGCTGGACCTCCGTAAAGCCCAGGGTCCAGAGCCGGATGCCCAGGGAATAGGCCCCCACGATGTCCGCCAGGCGGATCACCTTCTGCCGGGCCTCCTCGCCGGTGTAGGGGAAGGCGTGGAAGTAGACCGCGTCCAGTCCCATGCCCCGGGAAGCCATCCTGAAGCCGGCCACCGGGGAATCTATACCCCCGGAGAGGAGCAGAAGCCCCCGGCCCGCCGTGCCCACGGGAAGGCCCCGGAGCCCCCTCCGGGTCATGCCGTAAACGTAGGTCCGTTCCCGTATCTCCACCTGGATGACCGCCTGGGGGGAGCGGACGTTTACCTTGAATTCGGGCAGGGCCTCCTGTACCGCTTCCCCGGCCCTGGCGCAGATTCCGTAGGAATCCAGGGGGAAACTCTTGTCGGTGCGCCGGGCTTCCACCTTGAAACTCCGCAGCCCCTGGCCGTACAGGGTTTTTCCCTCCTCAACGCAGGCGGCAAGCAGGGATTCTACGGTTTTTTCGCAGCTCCGGGTCCTTGCCCAGCCGGAAATGCCGAAAAGGTGGTTCAGGGCGTCCTCCGCCTGGGGGACGGCTTCCTGGGGACAGTGGACAAAGTAGCGGCCGCCGGTGGTTTCCACCCGTTCCCCGGCGCCCTTCAAGCCCCGGAGGGCCAGGAGTGTCCGGAGATTCCGTATCAGAATCCGCTCAAAACCGGCCCGGTTCCCCCTTTTAAGGGTAAGTTCCCCCGGTTTTAGAATGTAGATCACAGGTAGTTTAGAACCTCCCCAACGGCCCGGATCAGGAGTTCTATATCCTCACCGGTGGTGGACCAGCCCTGGGAGATACGGATTCCCTCAAGCCGCCGCTTGGGGTCCAGCCCCATCGCTTCCAGGACTGGCCGTTCCTGCCTGGCGGAGGAACAGGCCGAACCGGTGGATACCGCAAAACCCGCCTGGTCCAGGGCCCTGGTCATCAGCTCTCCGGGGACGCCGTCAAAGGCGGCCTGGAGGATATAGGGTGAAAAGCGGCCGTCCGCCGCATCTTTTCTGTCCGCGGGAATGGGAGAATAGCGGCCCCCGGCTTCCAGGGCCTTCATCAGCCGGTCCAGGCGCGCCGTAGCCGCCCGGCGTGAAGCTTCCAGCCCCTCCAGGCGCCGCTCCAGGCAGGATGCCAGGGCCAGCGCCCCGGCGATGTTTTCGGTCCCCGCCCGGATTCCCCTTTCCTGGCCGCCCCCCCGGTACAGGGTTTCCAGAGGCCGGCGCAGGTACAAAAGGCCGATACCCCGGGGGCCCCCCAGTTTATGGGCGCTGACGGAAGCGGAATCGATGTCCCAGCGTGAAATATCCACCGGTATTTTGCCGGCGGCCTGGACCATATCGCAGTGGATATGCAGGGGCGGCCCTTCCCGCCCCCGGATCAGCGCACTTAGGGCTTCCATGTCGTTTATAGCCCCGGTTTCGTTGTTGACGGCCATGATTGCTGCAAAGCGGCTTTCCCGGTACTTTTCCAGGCTCCGTTCAAGGCCGGCCCCGCTTACCCGGCCGTCGGTTTCCACCGGGATAAGGCCCACGGTCTTTCCCAGCCTTTCCAGAACCCGGCAGTTTTCCCGTACCGACGGATGTTCCACGGCGGAATAGAGGAAGCCCCCGGTTCCCCGTCTGAGCAGGAACGAATGAATCACCAGTGCGTTGGATTCGGTGCCGCCGGAGCTGAAATAGATGGTTTCGGGGCTTACCCCCAGGGCGGCGGCGCAGCGGGAACGGGCCTGTTCCATGAGGTCCCGGGCGGCCCGGCCTTCGGCATGAAGGGAAGAGGGGTTTCCGAAAGGGAAGCCCTCCCGGTCCGGGGCATCATCCGTTTCGCCCGGAGCGGTGGCGGCCCAGTCAAAGTAGCGCCGCTGCGGCCCGGCCTTCACGGGCGGTCCGGGGACTTTGCCGGATCCCCGCAGGTCCCGGCAACGGCGCGCTTATGCCGCCGGCTGAGGAAGTGGACCGTAATGAAAAATCCAAGCCCCGTCAGGTAGGCCAGAAGCAGCAGGCAAATGGAGAGGAGCCGCGGGGTTTTAACCGCGGCATAAACCAGAACCCCCAGTACCGCCTGCAGGGAGAGCAGGGTCGCGTCGATACGCCGGGAAGAAAGCCCCAGGTCCATCAGCTTGTGGTGGGTGTGGGCCCGGTCGGGGCTGTCTATCCTCCTGCCGTCCCGCAGCCTGCGCCAGACCGCCGCCGTGGTATCCATAAAGGGAATTATCAAAACGGCGGCGGCGTAGATGACCGGCAGGCCCGTCCCGTCCCCCATCAGGGGAAGAAGGGCCAGCGTAAAGCCCAGGAAATAGGCGCCCCCGTCGCCCATGAAGATTTTTGCCCGGGGAAACGGGGCGTTGAACACCAGAAAACCCAAAACCGCCGCGGCAAGGCAGATACAGAACAGGGAAGTAAGGCCCGAATTCCCCAGGAACATAAAAACCGCCCCAAAGATCAGGGCCGCCAGGAGGGAAATACCCCCCGCCAGGCCGTCAACCCCGTCGACAAAGTTGATGGCGTTGGTCATCCCCACGATCCATACAAAACTAAGGGGGTAGCTGAACAGTTTCCAGATGGAGAAACCCGGTGATATTTCGGAATCGATAAAAAAGAGCCGCTTAAACGTATAACCGGAAGCAAGGACGCAGAGGGCCGCTCCCATCTGGAACACGAGCTTGTAGCGGGGGGCCATAGGCTTAAAATCGTCCCGGACGCCGCTTATCAGGATAAGGATCAGGGCAAACAGCACCGGGAGAAAGCGGATTCCCTGGTCAGGGTCCAAGACCCGCAGGGTAATGATTAACGTACATACGATGAACGGAAGGGCGAAGCCCAGGCCCCCCAGCCGGGGAATGTTGCCGGTGTGGATCTTCCGGGCATTAATACGATCGTACCAGGCCATCCGGCGGGAAATGTTGAGAATAAGGGCAACCGTCAGTACGGATAGTAAAAAAACGCCCGCTATTATGAGAATGTGTTCAAAAGCCAACAAGAAACTCCAGCGTTTGCCGGGGCCTTCCATCCACAAAAGGCATTCCGTGGTCTGTCCGGTCCGGTTGTAAAATAAGCTTCTACCTGAAAAAACATAGTACTATAAAAGCGGAAAACAATATAGTACCATGCGTTTATGCTGGTTTTGAAGTTTGGCGGCAGCTCTGTGGGTTCCCCCGCCGCGATTGAGAACATTATTACTATTTTGAACGATTTGGAACACCGCGGAAGGGTTGCCGCCGTGGTGGTTTCGGCCTTTTCCGGGGTAACCGACGGGCTTATCGCCGCCGCCCGTCTGGCCGCCGCCGTTGAAACGGCCGGTCCGGGGGAAACCCCGCACAGCTGGCGGGCCCTGTCCGGGAATCTGCAGAAACGGCACCGGGACACGGCCGCCTGCTTCCTTAAGGGGGAGAATCTGGAGGCCGCCCTGGATGAGCTTAACCGGACCTTTGGGGAGCTTGACCGTATTCTACAGGGTCTTGAGGCCCTGGAAGAGCTTTCCCCCGGCGCCCAGGACCGGGTGATGAGCTGCGGAGAGCGCCTGTCGGCGGCCCTGCTTGCCCGGATATTCAGCGCCCGGGGGATCGCCGCGTCCTACGCCGATACCCGGCCCCTGATCAGGACCGACAGTTCCTACGGCAAGGCCGTGTTTGTCCCCGGGGAAACCTACGCCGCCGTCCGCCGCTTCTTTGGGGAAGGCGGCCCGGAAGCCGGGGGGGCCATCCCCATCTGTACAGGCTTTATCGGTTCCGACAGCCGGGGCCATACCACCACCCTGGGCCGGGGCGGGTCGGACCTTAGCGCCTCCATCATCGGCGCCGCCCTGGAAGCGGAGGAGATTGAGATTTGGACCGATGTGGACGGCATCCTTACCGCGGATCCAAGGCTGGTGAAGAACAGTTTCCGTATCGAACAGATCTCCTATGTGGAGGCTATGGAGCTTTCCCATTTCGGGGCCAAGGTGATCTACCCCCCCACCATCCGGCCAAGCCTGGAACGGGGAATTCCGATCAGAATCCGCAACACCTTTAACCCCTCCTCCCCCGGTACCCGGATTGTAAAAGACGCCCCCGACGGGGAATACCCCATCCGGGGCATCAGTTCGATGAACAACATCGCCCTGATTCGGATACAGGGTTCCGGCATGGTAGGGGCCGCCGGCTTTTCCTCCCGCCTTTTCGGCGCCCTGGCCCGCAGGGGGATTAACGTCATCCTTATCACCCAGGGTTCCAGCGAGTATTCGATCTGCTTCGCCGTGCTGCCCCAGGATGCCCCCGGGGCGCTGGCGGCAATCCGGGACGAATTTTCCCGGGAAATCGCCGGGGGGACCATCGAAGCTCCCGTGGGCGAAGAGGGGCTGTCGATTATCGCCGTGGTGGGCGCCAGGATGAAGCGGAGTTCCGGCATCGCCGGTAAGGTTTTCCACGCCTTGGGGCGGAACGGCGTCAACATAGTTGCCATCGCCCAGGGCTCGTCGGAACTTAACATCTCCGCCGTGGTAGCCCGGCAGGACGAGGCCAAGGCCCTGAACGCCATCCACGAGGCATTTTTCCTTTCCACCGTCCGCAGTGTGAATCTTTTCCTCCTGGGCCTGGGCCTTATCGGGGGCACTCTGGTGGACCAGATTGCCCGGCAAAAGGAGATTCTGGCGGCGGAGCACAAGATCCGCATCAACGTGGTGGGGGCCGCCAACTCCTCCCGGATGCTCTTTAACAGCGCCGGGCTGGAGCTTGGGGAACTCCGTTCCCTGTCCCCGGCGGAAGACGCCCGGAACGGCTCTCCCGAACCTTACAGCCTCCCGGCCTTTATCGGCCGGATGAAGGCCATGAACCTGCCCAACACCGCCTTTTGCGATTGTACCGCCAGCGACGAGGTCTCCGCCGCTTACGGCGGCATTATCCGCTGTGCCATCCCCATCGTAACCCCCAACAAGCGGGCCAATTCGGGGGCCCTTGCCTATTACCGGGAGCTGACGGACTATTCCCGGGAACGGGGCATTCCCTACCTTTACGAAACCACCGTCTGCGCCGGGCTGCCGGTTATATCCACCCTGCGGGACCTGCACCTCTCCGGGGACCGGGTCCGCTGTATCGAGGCCGTCCTTTCGGGGACCCTGAGCTTTGTCTTTAACAATTTTGACGGCGCCGCAACCTTTTCCGCACTGCTGCGGGAGGCCCGGACCCGGGGCTATACGGAACCGGACCCCCGGGACGATCTTAACGCCATGGACGCCGCCCGCAAGGCCCTGATCCTGGCCCGGGAGTGCGGCATGCCCCTGGAATTCTCCGCCGTGGACATAGAGCCCATCCTGCCGCCGGCCTGCTTCGGCGCAAAAAGCGTGGAAGCCTTCTTTACGGAACTGGAAAAATTGGACGAAGCCTTTGAAAAACGGCGGAAAGAGGCCGAAAGCCGGGGCGAGGCCCTGCGCTATGTGGCCGTCATCGAGGAAGGCTCCGCCCGCCTGTCCCTGCGGGCGGAACCGGAGGGGAGTCCCTTCCGCTCCCTGGTGGACGCCGATAACATGGTCGTCATTACCACCGGCCGCTATTCCAAACTTCCTATGGTCATCAAAGGCCCCGGCGCAGGGGCCCAGGTTACCGCCGGAGGAATTTTTGCGGACATCGTGCGGATCGCCCGCACCCTGGTCTAAACTTGACCCACAACGTTCCACCGGGGCCGGGAAATTGCCGGAAATACGCATGTAGAATCCGAAGCTGTTTTCAATACGCTCGGCATATTGCCGGCGGAGGGGAATTCCATTACCGGCTGCCGGTTGTGAATGGTTCCTTATCACCTGTTTTGGTATAATATGTGTATGCCCTTCGTACCGGATACGGTGAAAAAAGCAAAAGATGGGATTATCAGGCTGTTTTCCGGCCGGAGCGGTGTTTCCGGCGCGGCGGCAATCCGAAGGCTGATCCGCCGGGCGCTGGAACCGGTAAGGGGCGGGGGGCGGAAACTCTGGGCCCTGTTTCCTGCCGGGGTCCGCGGGGCGCTGCCCTGGCTGGAAGAAAAGCTGGGCTTTATGCTGGCCGGGCTGGGCCTGGCGCTGCTGATTCTTCTGCCGGTTATGATTGCCGCGGGGAGGCCGGCCCCGGCGAAGGAACCCGGAGCGGGGACGTTCAAAGCTGTACCGGTTCCCCCGGAGGATCTTTTTTTGCCGGAGGAACCGGATTTTCTTCCCCCGGTGATCCTTGAGCGGGAACGGCGGGACGCCTGGACTGCGGACGATGCGGAACCCTATTGGTACAATCCTCTGGAAGAAGGAGAGGAAGGGTGGCGGGAACAGGTGGAAAAGGTTATTGATGAACTTTTGGAGCGAGTACCTTGAATAAACGTTTTCCCCGGCGGAGCGGCCTTTTGTTCCCTGCGGCGGTCCTGTTGTTTGTATGTTCCTGTGCGGGCGGCCCTGAACAAATTCCGGATGTCCCGGTAATACGGCCTTCCGAACAACCCGCCCGGGACACTTCCGCGGACCTTGTACCGGAAGAACCCCGGACGCCCCCTGCGGAGGAACTTAGGGAACCGGAACCGGAACCGGAACCGGAACCGGAAATTCCCGCTGGCGAGGAATTCCTTCCCGAAGAAAAAGCCGGGATCTTGCTGCCGCCCGGTATTTCCAGGGACGAGCCGGAGGAACCGCTCCCTGAGCCCTCCATAGATTTTGCCGAAATATCCGTGGAACCGCAGGCCCCCCAGGAGGAAGCTCTTGGACTGGTTTTGCCTGAACCGCCCGATCCGTATTTTCCGGATCCTCCGGCGGAAAGCCCGGCAATTGTTGAGGCCCCGGCGGAACCCCCGGTTCAACCGGCAGCGCCG
>JAIRXT010000179.1 GCA_031268125.1 Treponema sp.
GGCGGCAAACATCGCGCCCGGTTCCGCCGTTGCCGCCGCGGCCCCGCAGAGGGCGCCGGTCATGCAGCCCGCCCCGGTGATCCGGGTCAGCATTTCCACGCCGTTGGAAATCCGGGCCAGACGATTCCCGTCCCCCACCACATCGACCTTGCCAGTAGCGGCGGCCACGCAATGGTATTTCACCGCCAGCAGGTTTACCGCGTCCTCAATGCCGGGGATCTCCCCCGCCGAGTCCACCCCCTTCACCTCAGCGTCCTTTCCCGCCAGGGCCATAATCTCCCCCATGTTCCCCTTGATCATGCTGATCCCCGCCACCTCGTGGAGGTGGTCGAGGATCCCGATCCGCCGCCGGATGGCCCCGCAGCCCACCGGGTCCACCACAACGGGCCGCTTTGCCGCCTTGGCCCCCAGGGCCGCCTCCACCGCCGCCGCTTCCTGTTCCTTGATGTAGGTCCCGAAGTTGATGTAGAGGGCCCCGGAAATCCGGGCGAAATTGTAGGCCTCGTCCCGGGCGTCGCACATGGCCGGGGAAGCTCCAAAAGAGAGGAGAATGTTGGCGCAGTCGTTGGCGGTAATGTAGTTGGTAATACAGTGGATCAGGGGCCGCCGCTTCCGCACCTCGTCAACGATGTTCGCCGCTTCTTCGATAATCATATTTCACTCCTTCTATGATGCAATGCCGCCGCTCTTTCGCAGTAACGCAACCGGTATATAAATGATGACCACCGCGGCCAGACTCAGCAGGGTAGGAATTCCCCATTCAAGCCGGGCGCAGAAGGCGTATACCGCCATACCGGCCAGGGCCGCCGCCAGTCCCGGCAGGTTAAGCCCCCAGGGGCTTTTGTCCTCGGGCCGCTTCATAAAAAAATCGATAAAGATCACCCCGTAGAGGGGCGCAAAAACCATGCCGATGGCGGTAAGAAAACCGGTGAGGAAGCCGGAATATTGTTCCGCCGGAAAAAACGCCGAAACAACCGCCGCAAACAAACCGATGGCCAGAACGGGAATCCGGGAGTTTTTTACGGTGACGATCCGCCGGGAAGATACCCCTGCGGAGTAGAGGTCCAGGAAGGCGGTGGTCAGGGTGGAAAAAACCACCACCGCGCAGGCGATAAACCGGAAGCGGCTTGCCGCGATGAGGGCGAAAAAATCACTCCCGGTTTTGACGGCGATAAAAAGGCCAAAGCCGTACATACAAACGCTGCCCAGGAAATACCCCGCAAAGGGCGCCGCCGAAGCGTTAAGCGCGTTTTTTTCCCGGAAGCAGTAATCCCCTGCCAGGGGGAGCCAGGAGACCGGCATGGCGATGGAAAGTTCCAGGGCCAGGGCGAAACTCAACCGCCCCGGAAAAACCGCCGGTACAGCGGCCCTGCCCGCGCTTTCCCAAAAAAGGACGGCGCAGAGAACCGCCAGCAGAACCACCACAACGTTGTTGATCCCCTGGGCCGGGCTGCCGAAGATCAGCGCCCAGAGGAGGACCAAAAGGCCCAGGGCCAGGGAAACCGGGGCAAAGGGGAGCGCCGGAAAAATCGCGGTAACGGCGCTTCCCGCCTGGACCACCATCACCACGGTCCAGCCCGCCAACTGCACCACATTGCAGAGGGCCGCCATATTCCCGCCGTTCCTGCCCAGGGAAAAAGCCGCGCTGTCCATGGCGCTCCGCCGCCGGATAAAGGAAATATATCCCCCCAGGGCGAGCAGGCCCGTGCCGATAATATGCCCCGCAATAATCGCCGTCAGGGCCTTGCCGAAGCCCAGGGACGCAAGAAGCCCCCCGGTGTATATTTCGGAAATGGAAATGGCCGCCCCTACCCACAGTAAAAACATGGTGTTCTTTTTCATTACAAGCCCCTTTGGCTTGTTCGGAAACTTTAGTTTCCGAACAAATTCCGCTTAAATTTCCATCCCCGCCCGGCGGTAGAGGGCGCTTAAGTGGCCCACCGGCCCGGCTCCCTTTCCCGCCTCGTAGGAATCGGCAATGGCCTGGGTGATGTACGCCTTGGCCGCCCGGACCGCTTCTTCCACCGTATCCCCCAGGGCCAGCCGGGAGGCAATGGCTGCGGAAAGGGTGCAGCCCGTACCGTGGGTGTTTTTCGTGTCGATCCGCTCCGCCCGGAGGAATAAAAACTTCCCGTCCGCCAGGAGCAGATCCCCGGCCCCGTCCGCCATCCGGTGCCCGCCTTTAATAAGCACATTTTTCGCCCCCCGGCCCGCGATAAGGCCGGCGGCCCGCCGCATATCATCTTCGGTTTTTATGGAAACCCCGGTGAGAATTTCCGCCTCAGGAATATTCGGCGTTACCACGTCGGCGATTTCCGTGAGTTCGTGGATCGCCGCCTCCGCCTCCTTCCGCAGCAGGGAATAGCCGCTTTTGGACACCATCACCGGATCAACGACGATGTTTTTCGCCCCCAGGGAAAGGAGCCGCTCCCGGATGGTTTTGATAATCCCCGCGCTGGACACCATACCCACCTTGACTGCGTCCACCCGGATATCCTCAAAAACCGCCCGGATCTGGCCGTCCACCATATCCGTATTTATCTCCTGCACGCCGTAAACACCCTGGGTGTTTTGCGCCGTTACCGCGGTGATGACGCTCATCCCGTAGACCCCAAAGGCGCACATGGTTTTCAGGTCCGCCTGAATCCCCGCGCCGCCGGACGAATCCGAACCGGCAATGGTTAATACGTTCTTCATGAAACTTCTCTTTTGCGGGGGACAAAAAAAACCCCGCGGAATTCCCGCGGGGGTTGTGATCAGCCTTACGCCATTCCCTCCGCCGGCATTATCCGGATCAGGTTCAAGGGTTTAAAGCGTTAAGCCGCTTCCTCTCAGCCGCGCCTGAAACACATTGCCCGCAATGCGCCTCAAGACATTTTGCTCACACAAAATGTCACAGCTCCCCATTCATTTACCATTCCGTAATATCCTGAATGAAAGGTTTTGTCAACGAGGAATCGTCCAATCAAGCTATTAGGCGCTGTAAAGACTAAACCTACTGGTTTTTTCTGAACAGATCCAGGGGCCGCAGTTTTCCTGCCCGGCGGGCGGGAATCCAGGAGGCGGCAATCGCGCAGAGAACCGTAAAAAGGCCGATAAGCAGGACAGCGGGCCAGTCAACGATAACCGGGATGTTTTCCAGGTAATAGCCCGGATCCAGAATCTTTACCTCCGCGCCGCGGAACAGGGTGGAAAAAAAGCTCAATATCCGTTCCAGACCGTGGATGATGGGGTTAATGTTAATTCCCAGGAAAAGCCCCAAACCAATGCCGGAAACGGCGCCGGTAAGTCCGGTAAGCAGGCTTGCCAGCACAAAAACAGCGCCGGTTTCCCCGGGGCCTGCCCCCGCCGCCTTAAGCACGGCAATATCCCGCTGCCGTTCTAGCGCCAGCATTGACGTGGCGCTGGATACGTTTACTGCGGCGACAATCACGATCAGGGCCATGATAAAAATGAGAAGCTGCCGGGTAGACTCGTAGGAACGGTACTGGGCCTGGTGCAGGTCCCCCCAGGTGTAAACCACACAGCCGGGCCCCAGCATGCGCTGAAGATCCATCGAAAATATTCCGGCCTTTCTGTAGGGATCGTCTATCTTGACGATGAGGTACGGGCGGCCCGTCGTTTCCCCCAGAGCCCGGTCCCCTCCCCCCCGGGAACTGATGCACCACAGGGCGTCCAGTTCACGGTAACCGGAGGAAACGATCCCGGCCACCGTAAAGGCCGTTATCCGGGGGACCGGACGGCCTTCTATGTTTCTGATCGTCATGATCCGCACCGTGTCCCCCACGGCGGCGCCGATCTCCCCCGCCAGGGACTGGCCCAGAACCACTTCCTGATCGGTTTGGGGATAGGAACTCCCCGCCAGGCTGGTCAGGTATGCGGCGCTTCCTGCATCCGTCCAAAAGGAAGGGTCTACCGAGCGGATCGTGGCGCCCCGCCTGCCGTCAGGCCCGGCTATCACCCCAAGGCCCTGCCTTTCGTACCAGACTCCCCGGACCCCTTCGATTTTCTCAATCCGGGGGACGAGCGTGTCCAGTTCGTGTTCCCCGGAAAAATCGTAAACCTGGAGATGGCCGGTCCCCAGTTCGATAAACCTGTCGGTGATACCCTGTATCATGCCGTCCGCGACAATCAGGGTAACGATGATGGGCACAAGGCTGAGGGCGATACCCGCCGCCGCCCCCCTGAGATAGCGGCCCCCCTCTTTCGCCCGGCCCAAAAGAAAGCGGAGGGCGACAAAAAATGTCCAGCCGGTTTTCATAACGACACTCATACCGGACCGTCAACAAACTGTCCGGCCGTCAGGGTATAGCGGGTTTCTGCCCGGGCGGCAACCTTGGCGTCGTGGGTAACGACGACAAGGGTCTTCCCCCATTTCCGGGCGCTTCCGTAGAGAAGCTCCGCCACCACAGCGGAATTATCCGGGTCCAGATTGCCGGTCGGCTCGTCCGCCAGTACCAGGTCCGGATCGTTCACCAGGGAACGGGCCACCGCCACCCGCTGCCGCTCCCCGCCGGAAAGCTGGGAGGGGTAGTGGCCTTTCCGGTCGTCAAGCCCCAGGTCCTGCAGCAGCATCCCTGCCCTGTCCAGGGCTTCCTTTTTTTTCATCCCCGCGATATAGGCGGGGAGCATCACGTTCTCCAGGGCGGTAAAATCCTTCAACAGGTAATGAAACTGGAAAATAAAGCCGACCTGGTTTTTCCGGTAGGATGCCAGAGCGCCTTCGGGAAGGGAATTCAGCTCCATGCCCCCCACGGTTACAGTACCCGAATCGCTGCGGTCAAGGCCGCCTAAAATATTGAGCAGGGTACTCTTGCCGCTGCCGCTGCGGCCGGTTACCGCCACCGTTTCCCCCCGGCGGAGTTCAAAGCTCAGCCCCCGCAGAATCCGGAGAGTTTCGGCGCCGGAAACATAGTTTTTAACGACATCGCAGATCCGGACCAGAATATCGTCCCCGGCAATAAGCGTATCACTCATCACGCAGTACCTCCGCAGGTTTAGTCCGGGACACCCTGCCCGAGGCAAACCAGGCTGCCAGCAGGGCGGAAAGGAATCCGAACATGAAGATCAAAAAAGCCTCGTGGGGAATGATCCTGGAGGGAATTTCTTTGATGTAAAAGATCGCCGGAGAAAATACCGCAAAGTCCCCGGAACTGAACAGGGAACCGGAAAGGTAATTTACGGCGGTAATACATAAGTTGATGAATCCTTCCACCAGGCCAAAAAACGCGCTGATATGGGAGGCCGTCAGGAGTCCCAGCGCAAGACCGCTTCCGGCGCCGCACAGGCCGATCAGGAAGCCGTCCCATGCAAAAACCATGCGTACAGAAAAATCCCCCGCCCCCACGGCCCGCAGTAATCCTATTTCTTCCCGGCGTTCAAGCACCGCCCGGCGCTGGGCCTGGAAAATATTCAGGCCGACCACGATAAATATAAGCCCCACCAGGATAAACATAAACAGTTTTTCTGTGCGCAGTGCCCCGAAAAAAGACCGGTTATAGTCCCGCCAACTGCTCAACGCGGCCCCCGGAACCGCCCTGCCAAGGTTATCCAGGGCCGCCGAATCCTGCCAGCGGTCCCGGAGCTTAAAGCCCAGCACCGGGGGAAGATGCGACAGGGCACGGGCGGTTTCCAGATTCATAAAGGCCATGCCCATGTCGTAATCGTAGTAGCCGGTGTGGAAAATTCCCGTAACAGTAAAATTATTCACCCCCGCCCCGGTCCCGCCGAAAAGATCATCAACGGAAAAAATAGTAATCTCATCGCCGGGACGGACCGAAAGGCTGCGGGCAATTTCCGTTCCCAGCAGGATGGTCCCGTTCCGGGAAATGTCAAAGGAGCCCGATTCGAATTCAAGCTTGGACGCCATGCCCCGGTCAAGTTCCGGGGCATCGGGCGGCAGCCCCCGGATCAACAGCCCCGCCTGCCTGCTTTGTTTTCCCCGGATCAGGCCCTGGAATTCGCAGAACGGAACGGCGGCGGTAATTCCCGGAGTATTCACCAGCTTCTGTCTCAGGGTCTCTGTTTCTTCCGGGGGGAAATCCCGGAGCTGCACATGGTAGGATGATATTTCCAGAATATTTTCGATAAAGCCAAGCTGGAAGCCGTTCATCACCGCGATGATCACCGTCAGGGCCAAAACACCGGTGGCAATGCCCAACACGGCAAAAACCGGGGAGGGAGAGGCGCCCCGGCTCCGGCGGATATGGCGGAGGGCCACAAATCCTATCCACAGGGGGAAGGAAAATTTCCGCGTCCTGTCCATAATCACCTCTCCCCCGGGGCGGTCCGCCGTATCCGTTCTTCACGGATCTTCCGCCCCCCTTCCCAATGGGATCGCAGCATAAGTTCCCCGTTCATGTAGATTTCCTCAACTTCGGTATCGCCGGAAATATGCACTATCCGCTCAATAATTCCGTTGCGGAAATTCCGTTCCAGGATTCTGTCGCCGGCATCGTTGTATTCATATTCAGTTATCCGCTCTTCCCCGCCGGCTTTGTACAAAATCCGGTCCAGGCGGTTTTCGGACCATTCGTTGCGCAGTTCGGCAATGATGTCTCCCCCTTCCCCCCGCCGGGTTTCCCCCAGGATTCGGCCCCGCTCATCGGTGTCGTAGGTAATCTGCAGGGGCGATTCGGCTTCCACGTCTTCCAGAAACCGGGAACCGTAGGCAATGGCCGGGGCGACAAAGCCTGTTTCGTTTTTTGAGTCCAGGCTGCGGCGGGGGAAACGCAGCGGCGCCGCGGATTCGGCCCCGCTGTTTTGGTAGATTCGTTCTATGAGCCGCAGGGAATAATTCCGGGTATAGCGGTAATAATCGGTGTAGAGATTCTGCTGCTGTTCGTTTCCTTCTTCGTCAAGGAATTTCCTGCGGGTGTCGGAGCGGATCAGAAACATTTGGGTTCCCGCGGGGATCTGCCGGTATTGGTATTCCACCAGCGTCTCTTCCCCCCCGTCGAACATCTGCCGCTCCGATTCAATAAGGCCGCTGGCCCCGTAGAGTTCGATAAAACCGGTAAGGATAAACGGTGTACCTTCGGGAGAACCTTCGGCGGATTCTGCCGGAGGAATCTCCGCCGGTGGAATCACCGCCGTATTGAAGACGGCCACCACGCGGGAAACTTCCGCATCGTCCCGGAATATCCACTGGCTGCGGGATTCTTCCCCGTCTTTGTAAAGAATCCGCCGTTCAACGATCCATGACTGCCGGTAGTACGGCGCCAGAAGGGGAGGCAGCGCGCGGATACCGGGTTCTTCGACCAAAAGGCAGTAGGGCTGCCGCAGCGCGGCGGCCCGGGACCACGCCCTTTCCAGGGCCATGCCGGAGACATTGGAAACATACCACTCGCTTTTGGCTGAAGGCCCGCCGGATTGTCCCCAAGAAGAAACAGGAAAGGTGCATAAAAAAAACACCAAGGCCGCACAACGGACAAGCAGAAGCCCTGCCCGCGGGAGACCGCCCGGGAAACTATTCGCTGTCAAGGCCGGTAAATTCCCTTGCAAAACTTTTAGGATCAAAGGCTTTGATATGCTGGTATTTTTCCCCGTCGCAGATATACGCCACCGGAAGCTTCAATTCCGCGGCCAGGGAAAAGACCACTCCCCCCTTGGCGCCGGAATCGTATTTGGTCAGAATCACCGCGTCAAGGGAAAGGGCATCGTGGAAGATCTCCGCCTGGGAGAGGGCATTGCGCCCGGTTGTGGCGTCCAGCACCAGATATTTTAGATAGCGGGAACCGCCGGACCCTGCGCTTAAACCCGCCCTGCTTTCCACCACCCGGTCGATTTTTTTCAACTCTTCCACCAGGGCGGCCTTGGTGTGCATGCGTCCCGCGGTATCGGCAATGATGAGATTATCTTTACCGGCCCGGGCAGCCTCGATGGCATCGTAGATCACCGCGGCGGGATCCCCGCCCTGCCGGTGGGCAACGACCCGTATGCCGAGCCGTTCCCCGTGTATTTTTAACTGGGGAATGGCCGCCGCCCTAAAGGTATCCGCCGCCGCCAGGATGGGCCTGGCGCCCTCCGTGTCCCGCAGACGGCAGGCAAGCTTGGCGGCGCTGGTGGTTTTTCCCACCCCGTTGATTCCCAAAAGCAGGATGATCCCCAGGGCCCCTTCCCCCGGTTCCGGCATTGTTCCCCAGGTTTTCGCCTTACCGGCCTGTTCCAGTATCTCCTCAAGAAAAACCGCCAGGGCCTTCCGCAGTTCCCCCGCGTCCCCGGTTTTTTCTTTTTTGGCATAATCCCGCAGCTTGTCCGCCATGTGAAAAGCCTCGGCGGCGCCGAAGTCCCCTTCCACAAGAAGATCGGCAAGGTCATCAAACAACTCATCGGACACTGCGGAACGGAGGCCGAAAAAATTCCTGATGCGTCCTGCAAAACTACCCATGATACCCCCTAATTGACCAGAACCGGAGCGTCTTTTCCCGCAGTATTGATATACCGCACCATCTGGATCATGTTCACCAGCACCGCGGCGCTTACAAATCCTATCCCCACATAGTTAAGATTCCGGGCCCGTTTCGCCTGTTCGTACAGATCGTCGATCGGGACCGGGTTGTTGTTATAGGCGTTAATTACCGAATTGGCATAACCGTTGAGCATCCAGGCTGTAATGGCGGATACCCATACGCCCCCCCAGGACCAGTAATACCCGCTCCGTATCTTATTGACACGCTCCTCCTTGGGATCATACGGGGGGGCCGTTATAAGACTGAGCGTATTCCCCTCCAGGCTGCTTTTTGGGGGGAAGATACCCGCAAAGGGACTGTTTTTCCGGTTTGTTTTTATGGGCGGGGGCAGGGCGCCCGGCGCAGGACTCAAAAACACGGCCTTTGTTTCCGCGCCGTCAGGACTTTCCACAAAAACATATTCCAGACTGCCAGCCGGAAAGCTCAGCGTTACCGGCGCCGTTCCCATGTACAGGGACCCCTGATAAACCGCCGCCCCCGGTTCACCGGAAACCGTAACGTTCATCTCCGACTTTTCCAGGGGCCGCAGGTCCGCTTCGATTTCCGTCAACTCCCCGCCCTTCAATTTCAGTTCAGTAGTAACGCTTTCGTGATCATCCGCGTAGATTTCAAGACTCAGGTTCCCCGGAGGCCGGCCGGGGAGAAAGACTTCCCCCCTCCCCGCATAGGCGCCGTCCAGAAATATCTGCGCGTCCCCCGGCCGGGCGGCGATTCTCAATTCCGCCGGGGGGACCCCGGTTATGGCCGCAACAATCCCCGAAGCGAATTCTTCCGCTGCTTTCGCGGAATCGTCGGAAGAAAAAAGAATGCTGTCCTCGAAAATATACGAATCCACATACAGGACGTAGAGTTTGTGGGTAATAAAGATTCTGCCGTGGTATTCGCTCATGCTTCCGGTGAGCAGGGCGTCCAATTTCTGGTCCCTGCAAAATTGGCCCTCCTTCCCCGTCTCCGGCGGCGCGGGAAAAAGACCGTCAAGGTTCTGCCGGCTCAGGGTAAAATCCGGTTCATTTTCGATAAAAACCCGGGAAACCTGTACCTGGCGGTAACTTTCCTCTAATTTTTTGATCTCCGCGTCTACGGCCTTGAGTTTCTTCCGATACCGCCATGCCGGATCCCCCTGGTACAGGAGCTGATCCCTTTCGTTTCGTTTGTTGATCAGGGCCTGGGCCGCAGCGGAAAGCCCGGCCCGGGCGGCAAGGGCTTCGTGATAAGCGTATTCCTCCGCTACCCGCAGCCGGCTGCCTATCCTGCCGATGTTTCCCGCCAGATCCCGCATAATATCCCGGGCCAGCGCTTCGTTGGCGGAGGAGAGGGCGGAGGTATCAAAAGCGGTAATCGTCAGGGTCCAGAGGGGATCGTAAACCTGCTGTTGTGTTTCCTCTTCGGCCCCCCGCGGGAACAGGGGGACGGCGGAAAAACAAAAGCACAAAAATGCCAGGACAAGGCTTTTAGACGGCATGGTTATTCCACGCAAAACGCAGGTACTCTTCGATAAAAAGATCGATGTCCCCGTCCATCACCGCCTGAATATTTCCAATCTCCGCCTTGGTCCGGTAATCCTTAACCATCGTGTAGGGCTGGAACACATAGGACCGAATCTGATTTCCCCAGGAAATATCCTTTTTTTCCTGGGCAAATTTTTTGTTTTCTTTTTCTTTTTCCTGCCGGTAATACTCGTAGAGCCGGGCCTTGAGCATACTCATGGCGATCTGCCGGTTTTTGATCTGACTCCGCTCGTTCTGGCAGGCCACCACAATGCCCGTGGGCAGATGGGTAAAACGTACCGCGGAATCGGTTTTGTTTATGTGCTGTCCGCCGGCGCCCCCGGAACGGTAGGTGTCTACCCGCAGATCCTCCGGCCGAATGTCCACCTCGATGGTGTCGTCTATTACGGGAAAAACATAGGCGCTGGCAAAGCTGGTGTGGCGGCGGGCATTGGCGTCAAAGGGGGATATCCGCACCAGGCGGTGTACCCCGCTTTCCCCCTTGAGATAACCGTAGGCGTAATCCCCGTCGATACGGCAGGTTGCCGATTTGATACCGCCTTCCGCTTCCAGCCGGTCCAGTTCTTCTATGGCAAAACCCCTCCGTTCCGCCCAGCGCAGGTACATACGGTACAGCATCTGCGACCAGTCGCAGGCTTCGGTCCCGCCGGCCCCCGAATGAATGGTGAGGAAACAGCCGTTCCGGTCAACCTCCCCTCCCATCTGTTCATAGATAGTCTGTTTTTCATAACGGGCGGATATGTTCCGCCATTCCGTTTCAATGCCCGGAGCCTCTCCTTCGTCCCCCGATTCCTGGGCTAAATCGTGGAGGGTCTTTAGATCTTCAATCCCCGCGTGCAGGGCCTTCCAGGGCTCGTAGCGGCTTTTAAGGGCCTTGAGTTCCCCCATAGCCTTTTCCGCCGCCTCTTGATCGTTCCAAAAACCGTTCTCCCCGGCCCTGGCTTCTATTTCCGCGATACGTTCAACAATGGGCTTTTGCCCCGCCGGGGCCTGGTCAAAGACGCCTCCAGGTTTGATTGATTTTTTCCTGTAATTCCCCAATGGGCGCATTAAGTTCGGATAACAGCATAGAATCTCCTCTAAAAATCTCTTCTGAAAGTCTACGAAAAAAACGGTAAACTGTAAACCATTGGGGCCGGCAATTCAGCAATTCCAAATTTCAAATCCGAAAAGAGCCGTAAAAAATCATTGGGGGTCCTGGCTGAACTTGATCCGCAACATTCTACCGGGGCCGGGAAATTGCCGGAAAAACGCATGTAGAATCCGCCTTCGCTATTTTCAATACGCTCCGGCGGGGAATTCCATATGTTTTTCCAGCCTTTTTCCCGGCCCCGGGTACACGATACGGGTCAAATTTAGCCGGCCTTGGCAGGGCGCCTTTTCTCTCCCTAAAAAAAACTAAAAATTGCTTAAACAAGGGGGTTTTTCGTTAAAAGTAAAATTGCCGCGCCGGAGCGCCGATACTGGATAGTATGGGTAAACGTCTGCCGGGTTACATTCTGTTCCTTCTGGGGCTTTTCTCCTCCGTGCTGGGGGCCCAGAATGCTGAAATTCCCGGAACCGCGGTAACCGGCATAGAGGCCCTGACAAGGAACAACCTGGTCCGGCTGACCTGGAAAGATTCCGTAGAAGCCGTGGGGCCGGTATATATCTACCGTTCCTTTACCCCTTTTCCGCTGTCGGTTTCCGACGGGACCCTGGACCCCGGCTTTGCCGCCCAGAGACCGGTAGAAGTGCCCTACGGGGTGGAATCGTATATTGACGATGTGGGAAGTTCCGGCCAGGTGTACTACTTTATTGCCGCCAGTAACGGGAGTGAGAACCGGTATCTTAAGATACTGCCGGCGGAAAATGCCCTGAGCGTGGATATCGCGGAAAGTCCCGGCGCCGCGGTGCCGCTTGCGGCAGCCGGGGGGCCCGGAGGAATCTCCGGGCTGGAAATCCGCCCCGAAGGGGATTCCGTGGTGATTCGTTACCGCCTTAACCGGAGCGGGAACACTGTGTTGTACCGCAGCGTCCAGCCCATTACCCGCACGGCGGATCTGCTCAGCGCGGTGATCGTTCAGTCCGGGGCTAATCCCCCCATTACCGATTATCCGGTTCCCGGAATTCCCTATTACTACGCCGTTGTTTTTGAGGATGAACTTTCCCGGGGTAACGTAGGTATTTATCCGGGTTTTAACGCCACGATGAATCCGGTGGAGATTACGGCGGACCGTGTGGGGCTGCCCGGAGCCGCGGAACTAAGGTCCATGCCCCTGCCCCTTATCTCCCTGAACTACGCGGTGCCGGGAATTGACAATTTTTCCGAACTGCGGAACCCCATCCCGCTGAGTCTTGCCGCGGCCAAAGCCCTGGGGACCCTGCGCCGGACCACCCAAAGTCCCGGCGCCGGACGGGCGGCCCGGGCCTTTAACCAGGACCTGGAAACCGATGATTACGGTATTTCCGCGGAGAACCGGGCCCTGCGGGTAATTGTCCAGGGGCCTTTTTTCCGGGGGGATTGGGAGACGGCCCGTTCCGAACTGGATCATTACCTTTCCGTCCACCACAGCAGCATTGCGGAGGCCAGAGCCCGGTTTTACCGCGGGCAGGCCCTGTACTTCCTGGGCGTCTACCGGGAGGCTTTTTATGAATTCCTCCTTATCCGGAATTACTACCCGACAGAGGTACATGAATGGCTGGAATCCTGCCTGGCGGTGCTGGTGGATTAATACTGCACATCGCCTTTCCTTCATTTGACAAGCCGTATTCTGTATGATATATTTATACGTACAGGAGATAATTATGGAAACAAAATTAACTTTAAAACTTGACCAGACGGTTATAAATTCCGCAAAAAAATATGCGGAAGATAATAACCGCAGTTTGTCAAAATTAGTAGAAGATTTTTTCAGGAATTTATCATCGGAAAATATACGGGAAGAGGAATATCCGCCGCTGATAAAAAAATTGAGCGGGATAATATCTGAAAACGATCT
>JAIRXT010000221.1 GCA_031268125.1 Treponema sp.
AAGGATCTGGCGGCTATTATTCAGTGCCGGAGCTACCGGACGGTTCAGGGAGAGACCGCGCAAACAGATCGGTATTATATCAGCAGTGCGATGCTTGATGCCCGGCAGATGTACGAGCGAATCCGTGGGCATTGGTCAATAGAAAACCGGCTGCATTGGAGTCTGGACGTGGTATTTGGGGAGGATGCCTGCGGGGTGACGAAAGAGCATGGGCCTGAAAATCTGAATACGCTGAGGAAGCTGGCGCTGTCGCTGTTGAGAGCTGCCCCAAGCCCGAGAAGCGGGAAGAAGAAAATCACCGGCCCCAAACGGCAATTCATTGCCGCCATGAACCCGGACTATTTGTTTACCGTACTCTTTGAAAAGTAAATGCAGGAGCCCTGGAATTTTTGCGGCAGCAAAAAATGCGCGCTAAAACATACATGCCCTGCCGGACCCCGTAAAACACGGCGGCCCCCGTGCCGATACTAAGAACATGAAGACCCTTTCCCCCGCCGTTCCCTTTGCGGGGGCTATAATCTTCCTGCTCCTCTCCCCTCCCCTGGATGCCTACTACGTCCAGTACAAGGAGCAGTACTACCGCCTTTACCACCTCCACTACATCCAGTACCCCGACGACACTATGGAAAACATCTACTGGCTGGAACAGGCCCTAAAGGCGGATTTCGCCAACCCCCTGTACGCCCTGGCCCTTATCGAAAACGAAACCCAGTGGGAAAAGTACCGCAGCCTTTTTACTATGCACGTCTACCTTAAGCTTATCGAACAGTACCTTTACCTGGGGAACAAGTGGAACAAACGGAACGCCTACTTTTACAACGCCCCCTGGAAAGAACAGAACCTGGAAAGCCTAGAGACCGCGGAGACTTGTTTCCGTACCGCCCTGTACTACTGGAACGACGCCGCCGAATGGGCCGCCAAATCCCGGGACCGTCGCTTCCGCTACATCAACCTTCAACGGGTCCAGTTCTGGGAAGACGAGGCCCTCCGCATCGAGACGGGGGACCTGGACTACCAGGCCATCATCAACCGGGAACTAACCCTGCTGCAGCAGGTCCGGGAACGCTTCCAGGCTATGGACGAAACCACCTATTAACCGGCAGGTCGGGCGTTTATGGCATTAATCAATTGCAAACCCCGGCCATAGTTAACATGAGAATTGCAGGTCCGGTTGAGTCCGCCGGTAAAGCGGGCTATAATCCGGGTTATGGTGAATACGAAGACGTACCGAATCCCCGAACCCGCCCTTGTGGAATTTAAGCCCCCGGTGTACCAGTGCCGGCGGGCGGCGGGAGTCCCGGTCCTTGACGGGAACCTGAACAAACCCTTTTGGAGCGGCGCTCCCTGGACGGAAGATTTTCAGGACATTGAAGGGGGGAAGCCCGCGCCCCGCTTCCGGACCAGGGCAAAGGTTCTTTGGGATGACGAAGCGCTGTATATCGGCGCGGAACTGCGGGGAACCGAAATTTGGGGCCAGGTTACCGGCCGGGATTCGGTGATCTTCCGGGATAACGATTTTGAAATATTCATCGACCCCGATTCGGACACCCATGTGTACTGCGAATTTGAAATGAACGTCCTGAACACGGTATGGGATCTGCTGCTGACAAAGCCCTACCGGGACGGCGGCCGGCCTATCAACAGTTTTGATATCAAAGGTCTTGCAAGCGCGGTTGCGGTGGAGGGGGAAATCAACAACCCGCGGGCCGGTAACCGGCAGTGGAGTCTTGAAGTAAAAATGCCCTTTGAAAGCCTTCTGGAATGCTGCGGCCAGGGAGCGCCTGCGCCCCGGCCGGGGGACTTTTGGCGAGTCAATTTTTCCCGGGTGCAGTGGCCGGTGGACATTACGGAAGGGGGCTACCAAAAAAGGACGGACGGCGGCAAACCCTGCCCCGAGGACAACTGGGTATGGGCGCCGACGGGGCTGATCAATATCCACTATCCCGAATTGTGGGGGTTCCTCTTTTTCTGCCGGGGGGACGAGAGTTACGCCATACCCCCGGATGAATACACAAAGTGGCGTCTCCGGCGCATCTACTACAGGCAGCATGCGGCATTTGACGAGACCGGAAAATTTTCCCCGGACCTTCCGGCGGCGGGCGTGGAGATGCAGGTTTCCGATGATGATTTTACCCTGGCCTGTCCCGCGGAAGACGGGAAGACACGGATTATCATGCGCCGCGACGGCCTGACCGAGCGGGCGCCGTTACGATAATGGAGGAAGTGATGAAAATTTTAGCCTATGTGAACGGTTCTACCCCCCTTACCGAAGGGGAAGTACAGAAACTTACCCACATCAATGCGGCCTTTGCCCATCTGCGGAACAACGGGGCCATTGACGCGGGGCATCTGGATATTGTGTCCCGGCTTCAGGAGATCCGCCGCTGGAACCGGAATATAAAAGTGGTTGCATCGGTGGTACCCAAGGAGCCGGAGGCCTTTACCGTCTGCGCCGCCAGCCCCGCATTGCGGGAGGCCGTAGGGCAGTCTTGCAAAAAGCTTATCACCGAATACGGTTTTGACGGGGTGGATTTTGACTGGGAGTATCCCTGCGTCCCCTCCAACGGGGTGGACAGTACCATTGCGGATAAACATAACTTCACCCTGTTTTGCATCGAAGCCAGAAAGGCGGTGGACGCCCTGGGGCCGGGCCGTCTGGTGTCGATTGCCGCCGGGGCGGATCTTTACTACGTGGAAAGCGTGGAACTGCCGGAGCTGGTAAAGGTGCTGGATCATATCTGCCTGATGACCTATGACCTGAAATGCGGCTTCCACGCCCTGGCTGGGCACCACACCCAGCTTTATGCTTCCACCGGAGACGTGTTCCGGAACAGCTGCGACCAGGCGCTGCGGCTTTTCCACCAGGCCGGGGTTCCCAAAAAGCAGCTTTTAATGGGGGCGGCCTTTTATTCCCGGAAATGGGAAAATATCCAGGACCGGAATCACGGTTTCTTGCAGATTTCCAAGACCGGCGGGGGCTACGGGCCGGATTACGCAACCCTTTCGAAGGAATACGTCAACAAAAACGGCTATGTCCGGTATTGGGACGATGAGGCCAAAGCGCCTTTCCTGTTTAACGGTTCTACGTTTTTAAGTTACGATGATGAAGAATCCCTGGGCCACAAGTGCGCGTATATCAGGGAGCAGGGATACGGGGGCATTTTCTATTGGGAGCATAAGTGCGATTCTACCGGAACTCTGCTGCAGGCAATTGCGAAGAATCTGCCGGTAGAAGGCTAAAGGCCGGGCAGGGTTTTTGCTGGAACGGATAGCCCGGTTCCCCGCCGCGGCGAAGAACCGGGGTTGCGCCTCAATTCCCCTGCTATCCGTTACCGCTTCGGTTTAATGTTGAGATTTACCCCCAGCTTGTCCTCGCTGTCCACGATGGTCCAACTGGAGCCGGGGTAGTAGCCGACGGTCCGCATCGTGTAGCCCTTCTCTTCCAGCTCCCCGATGACGGCGTCCCGCTTTTCCCCTACCTCAAAGCCCAGGTGGTGGACCCCCTCGCCGTGCTTGTCTAAAAATTCCTGGAAGGTGCTTTCTCCGCCGGCGGGTTCGTGGAGTTCTATCACAAAGCCCCGGTCCCTGACGTCGATCACCGCCAGTTTAAGACCGTAGCTGCCGGGCCGCCCCCGGTAAGTCGTGCCGTCCCGGGGCCCCGGTTCCTGGACCCGGATCTCCGGCATGGGTACGCCGAACAAATCGCACCATTCTTTGGCGGCCTTTTCGATGTCCCGCACGATAATGGCCACCTGGATAAACCCGTTTAAATCAATAGGCGTCTTCATGCTTCACTCCCGTTATGCGATTTTGATCACCGATTTAACAATTTCCGCCTTGTTGTGGACGCTCTGGTCCAGGGCGTTCTGGATGTCGTCAAAATCAAAAATATTGGTAACGATATCTTTGATGTTCACCGCCCCCCGGGCCACCGCGTCGATAGCCAAGGGATAGATGTGGCGGTACCGGAAGATGGTCTTCATGGTCAGTTCCTTGTCCAGGGCCTTGCCGATGGGCAGGGTCATCGTGCCGCTGGGGCTGTAACCCACAAAGACCAGCGTACCCCCCTTCTTCAGGGCGCTTATCCCCTGGGCCGCAGCAGCATCGTTACCGGTGGTTTCGATCACCATGTCCAGGGCCCCTTCTTCCCCGGCGATAACGTTAAGGGGGTCCTCGTCCTTCACGTTGATTACCCGGAAGGCCCCCAGGGACCGGGCCTTTTCCAGCCGCTTGCCCACCACGTCGGTCATGTAGACCCGGGACACCCCCTGGGCCTTCAAGGCCAGCATGGACACAAGGCCGATACAGCCCGCCCCCGTAACCAGGGCGGTTTGCCCAATCCCGGCCCCCCCGGTGATGGCCGCGTGAAACCCCACCGCCAAAGGTTCGATCAGGGCCCCCTCCAGGGTGCTCACCTGGTCCGGCAGCTTAAAGCACAGGGCCGCTTCGTGGGCCGCGTATTCCTGGAATACCCCGTCCACCGGCGG